>NZ_LVDR01000007.1:0-239183 GCF_007636515.1 Shewanella sp. MSW | reverse complement strand
CTGTGGTCATCAAGTCCTGGCGCAACAAGTGGGCGCTGTTATCGACCTATTTTAAGTACCCGGAATACGTGCGTAAGGCTATCTACACCACGAACGCGGTTGAGGCCGTACATCGTCAGTTTCGTAAACTGACGAAAACCAAGGGTGGTTTTGCCAACGAGAACAGTTTACTCAAACTGCTCTACGCCGGTATATTGAAGGCTCAGGAGCGGTGGTCACACCCGATTCAAAACTGGAATTTAACGCTATCTCAGCTGTCCATCCATTTTGAAGGACGACTGGATGCTCACATCGATCTGTGATTTTTAACGTGACACAGAATTTTGAACACCCTCTTTGCAGCTCATTGTGGAGTCCAGCAATCGTTTGCTGGGGCTGAGGACGCTTACGCAGATAGCCTCTGTGACTTTGAGTGAAATTGCTAATCTCATCAATGTCGCCGACGAAGGCTTGGTTTGTGTTAATCGCGGCCCCCACGCAATGGATAGCTCTGGTCAGGAGATCTATGAACCCTTGACCATAGCCTGTAGTGGTCGTTTTCGTCAGTATATTAATCGTGCCTTGAGGGAATTGCCGGATCCGACTATTCAATCCATGGTTGAGCAGGCACTCAGGGAAAAACGTTTTGTCAGTACCGATGAAAGTCAGGTGCTATTTTTCCCCAAATCGGCAGCACTGGCTGAGTTTGCCATCTATGTGGCTACTAACCGCACGCTGGATGATACCGAGATGGAGTTGCTTAAAGTCTTTGCGGCCAATGTTTCCAAAGGTTTTGGCAATGTAGCCTTGATTAGCCGGCTGGATAAAGTGGCTTATCAGGATGAGTTGTTGAGTATTCCCAACCGCAGTGCACTGCTGCGTGAATTGTCCAGGTTGCAGGCCATGTCCAGCGCTGATGCCCATAACCTGCTGCTACTGGATCTCGATCATTTTTCCGGGCTTAACAATTTATTTGGCTGTGTATTCGGTAATCAGGTATTACAGGCTGTGGCTCAAAGGTTACAGGAGGCATTTCCTCAACCGATAGTCATAGGAAGACTACACTCGGATCTGTTTGCCATTATCGGCCATAAAGAACAGGTCAATATTGACAAGGCCCAAAAGGTGTTTGGTGCACCCTTTGAAATTGATAATAGTCGCCATATTCTGACCGCCTGTATGACTGAAGTCTCTTTGGCTATCAGTCGTGGACAGGATCCCGCGGAGTTGTTACGAACAGCCGGTACAGGGCTGAGAAATGCCAAGTCCAGAGGCCCCGGCAGCATACAGGCGTTTGACCCTGAATTTGAACATCAAGCGGCACACAGGTTCAAATTGATGCAGCGTTTACATAGCGCGATTCAACGTCAGGAGTTTGTGTTGCATTACCAGCCACAGATAGACCTCAATACTGGTGAGGTTGTTGGGGTTGAGGCTTTATTACGCTGGCAGACCGAAGAGGGTATGGTGCCACCCGGCACCTTTATTCCGCTGGCGGAACAGTCGTCCTACATTCACGGGATAGGCGACATAGTAGTTGCTTTGTCCTGTCAGGCCGTGCATGCACTCGATCTGGCGGGGTTTAGCGATATTCTGATCAGCGTCAATTATTCCGCCCGGCAACTGGATAAGCCGGATGTTTTTGACAGGCTCAAACAACAATGTCGTCTGGCCGGGGTGGAGCCGAGCCGACTGTGTTTGGAAGTCACTGAAACCGCTATGATGCAGTCTTTTCAACAGGTCGCCAATATTCTCCAGCGTCACCGAACTTCGGGAGGTACAGTGGCGATAGATGACTTCGGCACAGGTCTTTCATCACTCGAATATTTGCTGCAACTGCCTGCCGATCACCTGAAGATAGATATGACTTTTGTCGCCAGGTTGGATGAAGATGAACGCAGTCGCTTCCTGGCATCAATGATTATTGAATTGGGAAGGCGACTGAATATTTCGGTTGTTGCCGAAGGGGTTGAGACTCACAGCCAGGCTAATTGGCTCAGAGAACATGGTTGCCACATAGGTCAAGGATGGTTGTATGGAAAGGCCATGCCATTGGATGAGTTATTGCAATGGCTCAATAATCGCTGAATGGAATCTTGGTTATGTCGATAGATTTGCCCGAACAAGCTTTAATGGCACCGCCGAACTCTGAGGGCGTATCTTTAGGACGAACAAGGCGAAACTCTTGGCTGACTTGGGTGAGTTATTTGCTGCCCTGGTGGTTACTGGTGCCCCTTGGAAGCTGGCTTATGTATCACTATGCCTCTCAATGGCAGATAGATCAGGTGCGTTATGCCCAGCAGGAACTGGTAGATAGAGATACTCTGGTACTCGGCGCCACGCTTACCAGAGTTCATCAGGACGTCAGTTTACTATCACAGATGACCGCATCGGTATTAGCTGATAACAGGCTTGGTGATACTGAACAGCTGGAATTATTGCAGCGTCTATTTGTTGACTTCAGCAGCGCCTATCCCAGCTATATGCAAGTGCGCTGGATTGGAAATTCCGGCGTTGAGCGGGTGAGGGTTGACTATAGAGATAATCAAAGGCGAGTTGTCGCTGCAGATGCATTACAGGATAAATCATCGCGCTATTATGTCATTGAGGCCAAGCGTTTGGCTTCGGGGGCGGTTTATTATTCTCCTTTCGATCTCAATATCGAAGCCGGTAAAATAGAGATCCCCTATCGACCCACCTTACGTGCTGCTACCAAGGTAATGGATAGTAACGGCAAGGAGCTCGGGCTGGCACTATTGAACCTGGATGGCAGTGGTTTACTTGAACGTTTGCGCCAATCCGGTAAGACGATGTTGCTGAATGCTGAAGGCTATTGGTTGCTGTCAACTTTGGGTCACAGAGAGTGGGGTTTTATGTTCGACGCTCCTGAACAGCGCCTGGCAGTTGTCCATCCTGAAGTTTGGCGGCGTATACAACAGGAACAACAAGGGCAGTTTATCGATGAAACCGGGATGTGGACTTTCTCCCGCGTGGCGCCAATACTGAACGGTGACAGCAAGGTACCCATACTTTACACCCTATCCCATGATGAACAGCCACTGCTCATTCAAGCCAGATTAAAACGGCTCTACGCCGGCGTTGGTGCAGTAGTTTTTTTATGTATGACTTTGCTGGGAGCGTTTTTAGCGCGCTCCAACCTGCGTTTGGAAGACAAGGCTCATGAGTTACAGCAAAGTAACGCGGCGCTTGCAATGACGCTGGCTCAGTTGAAGGCATCGCAGCAGGAGTTGGTTCGTACCGAGAAATTATCATCTTTGGGTTTGATGGTGGCCGGGGTAGCTCACGAACTCAATACACCTATTGGTGCGGCAATGCTGTGTGTTACTGCACTCAATGACAGGCTAGGTGAACTCAAGCGGGATTATCACAACGGTACTATCAAACGCTCGCAACTGGAGGAATTTATTCAATACCAGGAGGAAGGTTTGACTCTGGCCGAACGCAATCTCAAACGCTCGGCACTGCTTATTCAACAGTTTCGTCAGGTAGCTGCCGACAGAGCTAATGCTGACCGGCAAGCCTTTTGGTTGCATGAGTTGGTGACGGACATTCTGGCGCTGAATCATGGTCAGTGGAAACACAGTCATCATAAGCTGACCACTGATATTCCCTCGGATATCCATATGCACAGTTATCCTGGACCTTTGGGGCAGGTACTTCAGAATCTGGTGCACAATGCACTCATCCATGCTTTTGAAGATACTGATCGGGGAGAGATCCATATCTGCGCCCGTAAACTTCAGCATAAGGTTGAGATCTGTGTGATGGATAATGGTGTCGGGATTGAAGATCAGGATCGTCAGCGAGTGTTTGACCCCTTTTATACTACCAAACGCAACAGCGGCGGCACCGGGCTTGGGCTACATATAGTGCATCATTTGACCACTGAAGTATTGGGGGGGAGCGTGCGGGTTTCAAGAGGAGTCAATGGTATAGGTACTTCGATGATTTTGCTGTTGCCGCTTGAGCAGGTCGATGGCAAATCGGAAAAGGCTGCTACCGGGAATATGGCTTCCTGAACAAGCTGCATAGATGCTGAGCTCTATGGCGCTTGAGAGTGCTTTAAAAACAAAATTGCTGTCTATCTACTCCTTGGCAAGCAAGACACTGACAACACCCGCTGGAACGAAACGGGCATACATAGTCACGGTGTTACTCGCAGTAGGTCGGCTTAACTGTTTGCTTTTGAAGTTGTCGTTCGATTGAGGCAGAAAAGGTTGGATGCAGGACGATACCCTTGCTTTTGAGCATAAAAGGTATCGTCCTTGATTGGGAAGTGTAACTTGGATTAAAGCAGGTTGTTTTCTCTGACGTAGGCTTCAAATTCAGTGCAGCCGCCGACGTGCTCTTTGTCGACAAAGATCTGCGGCACAGTCTCAACCGGCTTGCCTACGGTTTTTTCCAGATCGGCCTTGGTGATGCCTTCGGCGTGTATATCGACATACTTAAACTTGAAATCATCACGCTTCTCTGCCAGTTGCTCAGAAAGTTGCACTGCACGTACACAATATGGGCAACCTGGACGACCGAAAATAACTACAAACATATTGACTCCCATGGACTTGATTTGCAGCAGTTATACCACAGCTTAAAGGCCTATGCTAAGTTGCTTGATCCCAGGAATGATTTTTCGGTTTGAAACCTGCCTTGATAATCAAAGAAAGTTTGCAATAAATCCCAGCGCCGCGCCTGTTTTTTCAGCAGCAGCATGTCCGGTGCCCGAAACCGCGCCGCATCTTCGACAACTTGTTGTGGTTGGCTGTATTTCGGCAGATTCAGCCCGGGTGTTTTGCTGTGGGGATGGATAAAACAAGCAAACAGTGCCCGGCGTTGAGCACTGGTCTCCATTTTAAAATACTGGTTGAAGTCATTGCCGTCGTAATCCAGATACTGAACTCTGAGACGCCCCTCTTCGGCATGCAGCAACATTTGCTGCACTTTGAACAGGTGGTGATGCTGTTTTGACAACACCTCTTTGAGGCGTTTGTCCGGGTCGACCAGGGTCGATTGGCACTGGTGGCAAATCTTGGCAGCGATATCGTTTTCGGCGCCGCAATCCGGGCATGATTTGGCGCGATAGCGATAACTGCATTGATTATTGTCCTGCAACAGTCCCTGGCAGCGGCGGCCGAAGTGTTCGATGATGTCACCATCCTCATCCGTCTTGCCCCAGAAGATATTGGCAAAACCACACTCGGGGCAGGGAACCTGCACCGGCACCGAGTTTGCCGCTGGCTTGGGAGTGCCAACCTCGGGATAGAAGAGATCAAAGCCGCTGGCGGCATAATCTATGACCAGACAGTCCTGTTTGCCTTCGGCCAGTCTCAGGCCGCGGCCAACCATCTGTTGAAACAGGCTTACAGATGCCGTAGGCCGCATGATGGCAATAAGATCCACATGGGGCGCATCAAACCCTGTTGTGAGCACTGCTACATTGACCAGAAACTTAAGTTTCTGGGCTTTAAAGGCGCGGATGATGGCATCCCTTTGCTGCATCTCTGTGGTCGCTGTGATGAGCGCTGCCTGTTCGTCAGCCAGTAGTGTTAGCACTTCTTCGGCGTGACGCACTGTGGCTGCAAAAATAATCACCCCCTTGCGGGTGTTGGCCAGTTGTCTTAGCTGGTTAACAATGGCCTTGGTCGCGCGGCCATTGTGACTGAGCAGGGCATCGACCTTGGCCTCATCGTATTCTCCATTGCCGTTGCTCGGCAGGCTGCTGAAGTCATACTGAGCGCTCAGGCCATCGTAAAGCCTGGGCGGTGTCAGATAGCCCTGCTTAATGAGGGGCCTTAAGGGCAACTCGAAAATGCAGTCATCGAAAATCCCTCGGTCGGGATTACCAACCCGGCCGTGATAGTGGCGGCGATAGATAAATCCCAGTCCAAGGCGATAAGGGGTGGCCGTCAATCCCAGCAGCTTAAGTTTGGGGTTGTGGGATTTGAGGTGTTCAAGCAGTTGTTGATACTGGCTGTCCTGCTCAAGGCTCACTCTGTGGCACTCGTCTATGACTACCAGGGAGTAGTGGCTGTCAAAGGCTTCCAGGTTGCGCCCGGCGGATTGCACGCTGGCGACAACGGTTTTGCCTTGGGTGAGCTTTTGCCTCAGTCCGGCCGAGTAGATGCTGGCTTCATCGGTCAACAGAGCAACTTTTTCGGCGTTTTGGGCGACCAGCTCTTTGACATGGGTCAGTACCAGTATCTTGCCTTTGGCGATGCGGGCCAGTTCAGCGATCACCAAACTCTTGCCGGCTCCCGTGGGCAGCACTATCACAGCCGAGCCAGACTGAGCGCGGAAATAACGTACTGCAGCATCTACGGCTTGCTGCTGATAATCACGTAGGCGAATGCCGACCTTGGCGGTATCTTCTGCCTGAGTGTTTGTCGTCGCTTTCTGATCTGCTGGCTTTTTACTATCTGTGGACACTGAGTTGCGAAGATGAGTTGGCCGTGGGGCGAGCTTATCACAGACGCGCCAGGCTTCTGTGGTTTTCCGGGTTTGTTGGCGACTTTTTATCCTCGGACACCACAACTCATCCGCCTCAGGACATCAATGGTTAAAAAAAGCACTTTTTCTAGGCAATTCATTTGCTAAAATGCCTCATGACACTGGTCAAAGACCCGTGGCTAACGTAAAATTTCACGCTTTTACTGTTTTAATTCAAACAGACACCAAAATCGCCGCCTACGGGCCGGCATGCACTGGAAGAGAAGATGCAGCAGTTAACTGAGATCGTAGAACAGGCCTTAGCCGCCATCGAAGGGGCCAGTGATCTGAAAATCCTCGATGACATCCGCGTCGATTATCTTGGCAAGAAGGGCAAGATCACCGACATGATGAAGTTGATGGCGACCCTGAGTCCACAAGAAAAGCCCGCCTTCGGCCAGAAGGTCAACGAAGCCAAGCAAAAGGTACAGCAGTTCCTCAATCAGCGCATTGAAGGGCTGAAAGCCGCCGAGTTGGAACAGAAACTCCAGACAGAGAAAGTCGATGTCACCCTGCCGGGACGTCGCCTGGACAATGGTGGTTTACATCCGGTCACCCGTACCATAGAACGAATTGAAAGCTTTTTTGGTGAGTTGGGCTTTAGTGTCGTACAGGGGCCGGAAATCGAAGATGATTATCATAACTTCGATGCCTTGAATATTCCTGAGCATCATCCAGCACGGGCCGATCACGATACTTTCTACTTCAATCCCAAGTTAGTGTTGCGTACCCAGACTTCAGGGGTGCAAATTCGCACCATGGAAGTGGAAAAACCGCCGTTGCGAATCATCTCTCCCGGCCGAGTCTATCGTAATGACTATGATATGACCCACACGCCTATGTTCCATCAGGTGGAAGGTCTGCTGGTGGGCGAGAATGTAAACTTTGCCGAGCTGAAAGGCATTTTGCACGACTTCCTACGTAACTTCTTTGAAGAGGATTTGGAGATTCGTTTCCGTCCTTCATATTTCCCCTTCACCGAGCCGTCTGCCGAAGTGGATGTAAAAGGCAAGAATGGTTGGCTGGAAGTGCTCGGCTGCGGCATGGTTCACCCGAATGTGCTGCGCGGTGTGGGAGTCGATCCTGATAAATACTCCGGTTTTGCTTTTGGTATGGGTGTCGAGCGTCTGGCCATGTTGCGCTATGGTGTCAACGACCTGCGTGCCTTCTTCGAAAACGACCTGCGTTTTCTCAAGCAATTCAAATAACGGAGCTTTAGTATTATGAAATTCAGTGAATCCTGGCTTCGTGAGTGGGTTAACCCTGCGATTAGCCGTGACGAATTAACTCATCAAATCACCATGGCCGGCCTGGAAGTGGACGATGTCATTGCCGTAGCCGGTGACTTTTCCGGCGTGGTAGTGGGTGAGGTGGTTGAATGTGGTCAACACCCCGATGCCGACAAGCTGCGGGTTACCAAGGTCAATGTCGGTGGCGAAGAGCTGCTGGATATTGTTTGCGGCGCCCCTAACTGCCGTCAGGGACTCAAGGTTGCTGTGGCCGTTGTCGGTGCTGTGCTGCCTGGCGACTTCAAGATCAAGAAAGCCAAACTGCGTGGACAAGCTTCACACGGCATGCTGTGCTCTTATGGCGAGTTGGGCATAGATATTGAAAGCGACGGCATCATTGAACTGCCGCTGGAGGCGCCTATTGGTACAGATATTCGCGAATATCTGCAGCTCGATGACGTGATTATCGATGTGGATCTTACCGCTAACCGCGCCGATTGCCTGGGTATGGTGGGACTGGCCCGCGAAGTGGGCGTGCTCAACCGACTGAACGTGACCGAGCCAAGTTGGGAAGCCGCCAGTGTCAGTAGTGAGCGTACAGTTGAAATAGAGGTCGCCAACCCGGAAGCCTGTCCAAGATATTTGGGCCGGGTTATCAGTAATGTCAATGTCAAGGCGCAAACGCCTGATTGGATGGTGGAAAAGCTGCGCCGTAGCGGTATTCGTTCTATAGACCCTATCGTGGATATCACCAACTATGTGTTGGTTGAGTTCGGCCAGCCGATGCATGCTTTCGATTTGGACAAGATTGACGGCAGTATCAAGGTACGCCTGGGTAACGGTGAAGAGAAACTGACTCTGCTCGATGGCAACGAAATTACTGTGCCAGCCGATACCCTGGTGATTGCCGATAACAGCCAGGCATTGGCCCTGGCCGGTGTCTTCGGTGGTGAGGTTTCCGGTGTCAGCGAGCAAACCCGCGATATCATGCTTGAGTGTGCTTTCTTCGCGCCGCTGGCTATCATGGGCAAGGCCCGTCGTCTTGGATTGCACACCGACTCTTCGCATCGCTTTGAGCGCGGTGTTGATCCAGAGCTGCAGCATAAAGCCATGGACAGAGCCACCCGTTTGGTGCTGGATATCTGTGGCGGCGAAGCCGGTCCTGTGGTTGAAGCCAAGAGCGAAGCGCATCTGCCAAAGGCTGCCGACATTAAACTGCGCCGCAGCAAACTGGACAAACTGCTCGGACATCATATCGATGACACAGATGTTGAACAAATTCTGACCCGATTGGGCTTCCAAGTTTTAAAACAGGGCAGTGACTGGCAGGTGAAAACCGCCACTTACCGTTTCGACATGGCAATTGAAGAAGATCTTATTGAAGAAGTTGCCCGGATTTACGGCTATAACAACATTCCGAACACAGCCCCGCTGGCGCGTCTGTCTATGACAGATCATAAAGAGTCGGATCTTAAATTGAGCCGGGTAAGAGCTTTGTTGGTGGCACGGGGTTTCCAGGAGGCCGTCACATACAGCTTTGTGGATCCCAAGCTGCAAAAACTGGTTCACCCTGACAGCGACGCTATGGTATTGCCTAACCCGATTTCTAGTGAAATGTCGGCCATGCGCCTGTCCATGTTCACCGGATTGCTGAATGCCGTGGGTTACAACCAGGCCCGTCAGCAGGCTCGTGTACGCCTGTTTGAGACAGGTTTACGCTTTATTCCTGATGCACAAGCAGAATCCGGCGTAAGACAACAAACCATGCTGGGCGCGGTGATCGCCGGCCCCCAGAGCGATGAACACTGGAGCATGGAGTCGAAAACCGTTGATTTCTTCGATCTTAAAGGTGATTTAGAAGCCATTATTGGCTTGACAGTTTCCGAAGCTGAATTTAGTTTTAAAGGAGCGCAGCATCCGGCTATGCATCCGGGGCAATGTGCTGAAATATTGAGAAATGATCGGGTCATAGGCTATATAGGTGCAGTCCATCCCAGCCTCGAGAAGCCTTTTGGGCTGAATGGCAAAACCATAGTTTTTGAGCTGGAATTGGACGCCTTGCTGCAGGCTAAATTGCCGCAAGCCCAGGCTGTGTCTAAGTTTCCAGCCAATCGCCGCGATATCGCCATAGTGGTTGATGAAGAAGTCGCCGCAGGTGAAGTGATGACGCTGATAAGAAAAGTTGGCGAAAATCAGTTGGTTGGCTTAAACTTGTTCGATGTATACCGAGGTAAAGGTGTAGAGCAGGGCAAAAAGAGTCTGGCGATCGCACTTACGTTACAAGATAACACTCGTACACTTGAGGAAAAAGAGATTGCTGAGATGGTTGATACAGTGGTTTCTGCACTCAAGTCTGAGTTCAACGCATCGTTGAGGGATTAAAGTATGGCACTTACCAAGGCCGAAATGGCAGAGCATCTTTTTGAAACGCTTGGTATTAACAAGCGGGTAGCAAAAGAGATGGTTGAAGCGTTTTTCGAAGAGATCCGAACCGCGCTTGAAAATGGTGAGCAGGTCAAGTTATCTGGCTTTGGCAACTTTGACCTTAGGGATAAGAATCAAAGACCGGGAAGGAATCCCAAAACAGGTCAGGATATCCCAATTTCTGCCCGCCGGGTGGTGACATTCCGTCCGGGACAGAAACTGAAGAGTCGCGTAGAAGCCGCTAACAAAGGCAAATAACTGCTCGGTCAGTAATTTAGAACAGGGAAGCCGCTCCTGTGGGTGGCTTCCCTGTTTGTGTCTGTAGAAAGTGCTTCTACCCTGCTGTGTCGCATTTTTAATGCCTGGTTTGGCATTGCATTGGGATTAAACCCAGGGGTTAAACCTTGTCAAATACACCTTCCAAGCCTAAGAAAGGCAAATACTTCGATAGGCGCTTCCGTTGGTCATTGCTGCACCCCAGGTTTTGGGGGAGTTGGTTGGCGATAGGCGTACTGGTTCTGTTTGGTCTCTTGCCTGCTCTCATTAGAGATCCTATTGCCCGTGGGTTGTCGCGTTTGGTCAAACGTGTCGCTCATAAACCGATAAGTGTAGCCAGAGCCAACCTTAAAGCCTGTTTCCCCGATAAGAGTGAGCAGGAAATCGAGCAGTTGCTGGAACGCAACACCGAAGCTTTTGTAATGACACTGCTGGCACAATCTGAGCTTATCTTGATGCCGAGCTCCTATATACGCAAAAGAGTCAAGGTTGAGGGAGAAGAGCATATTGCCTCTGCCCGTGAAGCCGGGCAGCCGATTATCTTTATCATGCCTCACGTTTGGGGCATAGAGTATGCCGGCCTAAGACTCAATTTGGACTTGCCCATGGTGTCTATGGCCAAAGCGCATCGAAATGAATTGTTCAACTGGTTCAATAACCGGATGCGTAGTTCGCAAGGCGGCAATATCTATATGCGTGAAGCCGGGATCCGGGCCTTGTTGGCTGAGCTGAAACAGGGCAACAGTTTCTTCTATCTGCCGGATGAAGACTTAGGGCCGGAGCAGAGCGTATTTGCGCCATTTTTAGGGACTGTCAAGGCCACCTTGCCAGTGGTTGGCCGCTTGGCACAGGCAGGTAACGCCCAGGTGATGCCGGTGAAAATTGGTTATGATGACCAAGCCAGATGTTTTCGTTTGACGGTTATGCCGGCGATTGCCCCTGAGTCGATGCAAGGTAAGGAAAATGAAGCCATTGCATTAAACAAGGCCGTGGAGCAGGTGATTACCGCCTATCCCGAGCAGTATATGTGGTTTCTTAAGGTGCTGCGTACCCGCCCGGAAGGTATGCCGTCTATCTATTGAATATCAACATAGGCTCGGATTACCAAGGAACTTAATATCATTACTTGCATTTAGACTTGTGTCTCATGCGGTCATTGCCATAGCGGGATAGCTGCTTATGGCAATGACTTTGCGTGCAATACCGGCAGGTTTGTGCTTGATAGTGGGCACTATGCAATATCAGATAATTCCGGCACGACTTAAACGCGCGAGATTAACCCCTTTCAGTACCGCTATTTGATTGACCAACTTATTTACTTCAAAAGCCTGACCTTTGAGGATAATGGTTTCCAAACACTTATGATGGTCTATGTGGACATGGGTACTGCAGAGCACGTGTACTAGATGATTGTGCTGGATTTCAATCAGCTTTTCTGACAAACCTCTCTGATGATGATCGAAAACCAAGGTCAGTACACCTACAACATCCTCTTTGCTGTTGTTCCATTGCTTATCAACTATCCTGTCGCGAAACAGATCGCGAATATATTCTGAACGTGATTGATAGCCTCGCTCGCGGCTATCATTTTCTATCTCTTCGAACAGTGATTGGGGTAGGGATACGGTAAAACGTTGAGTTTCATCTGTCATGACTGTTTCTTCAGAAAAACACTATTGGTTAGTAGAGCTTACACAAGCTTTGCCACAAAATGTCCTTTTCCATTTTAATTGGGTGTGATCTATAGCAAACTTTTTATCTTTGTTGGTTTTTTGTGCTGTTACACTGAAAGGAATCGGGGTAGTGTTACTAAAAATAAATAAGTAATATCGGCGGGTGGCGTTAGGTTCCGGTCGAACATAACACTGAAAATGCCTTGTGGGCGTTTAATAAACAAGCCTATTTAAGCAATCAAGAGAGTTTGATCATTTCCTGCTGCACCCATTGGCCGGATCCCTAGCTTATATGAATAGTTAGGGTTCGGCTCAAATGATCTGGTTATGCACTGAACTTGAATTGCGCTCTTCTCCTTGGCAAACCAACATACAAGTTAGTATCACTTTGCCGCGGAACCGCCATCATATCCGTCAATAAGTCTAAAAAATTTTAGCCAGGTTCGGGAGTTTCAGGTGTTGCTTTCATCTGCTTATATCAAATCCAAGCGCAAACCCATTTGCCGGTCCAAGCCGCAAAGGTCAGAAAAACTGACACAATCAAAACATGGGTCCAAGTCGACAATATCAACTACCGGATTGCTGTTACTGACTCTGTTGGCAGTAGCTTTGCCTTTCCAGTTGAAAGCGAATACGACCCCAGAGCCCTTGGTCATGGTGCTGGGTGCGGAGCCCGATGGTGGCTTTGACCCCATCCTAGGTTGGGGGCGCTACAATAATCCGCTCATTCAATCTGCCTTGCTGCGCCGCTCAGGCGGCGGCGAGTTTATCGGTGATATTGCCAGCGATTGGACCTTGAGCCCCGACAGGCTCAAATGGACAGTAACCCTGAGGCCTAATCTGGTGTTCAGTGACGGCAGTCCGCTCAACGCAGAGGATGTGGCTTTTACCTTTGAGCAGGCCAGAAATGCTGCCGGTATGCAGGATTTATCCAATTTGGTCAAGGTGGAACAAAAGTCTGAGCTGCAAGTCGAATTCACCCTCAAGCAGGCAGATATCGGTTTTATCGATACCTTGGCCGAGCTGGCGATAGTGCCAAGCGACAGTTACGGCCCGGATTATGGTCAGCATCCCATAGGTTCGGGGCCCTATAAAATGCGCCGCTGGGATAAGGGGCAGCAGTTGATCCTGGAAGCTAACCCTAAATATCAGAGTGCCGATCCTGACAACCCGCTGCTGAAAAAGCCCTTTTTCGACAAATTGGTTATCGTCTTTGCCGACGAAGACAGCCGCTTTGCTATGCTCAGAACCGGGCAGTTGCAACTCTCGGCGCTGGCACCCAGATATGCCGATGCCCTGATGGCGCAGGGTAATTATCGGCTTTGGTCACAAACCAGCGTCGATAACCGCGGCATTGCCTGGCCGATGCGGGCGGAAGATAACCCGGTCACCAGTGAATTGGCGGTGCGCCAAGCCTTCGATATGGTGATCGACCGCCAGCAACTGGTCGATAATCTGCTGGGGGGCTACGCAAGACCGGCCTGGTCAATCGCCGATGACTTGCCATGGGGCGGCGCGGTTCCCGATTGGGCCGATTGGCAGATGAAGCAGCGTTTACTCAAAGCGTCAGAACTCTTGGCCAACGCCGGTTGGTTACCGGGAGCGGACGGCATTCGCGAAAAGAATGGGCAACGGCTGACATTCCCGCTCTACTATCTGGCCGGTGACAGCATACGTGAGCAGTTGGCGCTGGCCAGTGCCCAGATGGCCAGAATGGCTGGGTTCGAGGTGGAGCCCAAGGCGGACAGCTGGGAAAATATCTATCGGGTGATGCATCAGGCGCCGGTGCTCTTTGGCTTTGGCAGCCTTTCGGCCAATGAGATGGCGCTTGTCTACGACAGCCGCAATGCCGGTAAAGGCTATTTCAACTCCGGCTATTATGATAACCCGCTGGTCGATAAGGCGCTGGAAAAGGCTCGCGAGGCAGACTCTGTCGACAGTGCGATTGCATTCTGGCAACAGGCACAGCAACAGATAAGCCGGGATGTGCCCTGGAGTTGGTTGGTGAATCTGCAGCATCTGTATGCCGCCACCCCTTGTCTCGACTTGGGGCAACCCTTGGTGGAACCTCACGGTCATGGCTGGCCGATCACCAATAATATCAACCAGTGGCGTTGGCAATGTCCATGAAACCAATGTTGTCTGCTATCAAGCCGGTAGCACCTAAAAAGTGGTCGTCAGTCTGCTGGCGGGGAGCTTTGTTGCGGTCTCTGCGGCTGGCGCTGCTGTTGTTGCTTGCTTGTTTGCTGGCTTTTGTGCTCTTGTCCTTGTCGCCGCTCGATCCCTTAATTCACTATCTGGGTGGTAATCTGCTGGCGGTATCCGATGCCCAGCGCACCCAGATGATCCGCGAGCTAGGGTTGGACACCGGACTCTGGCAGCAGATCAGCAGTTACTTTTCCGCTCTGCTGAGTGGCGATATGGGTCAGAGTCTGGTGTTTCGCCAGAGCGTTTCCGAGGTGATTGCCGAGCGCTTGCCGCTATCCTTGCTGTTGATGGCGCTCTCCTGGGGACTGGCTCTGCTGCTCGGTTATGGCCTGGGACTGCTGTGTGCCATCACCGAAGGGAGTTTCTGCGATCGCTGGCTGAGACGCTTTGCCTGGCTGCTTTCGAGCATTCCGTCATTTTGGTTGGCAATGATAATGATAAGCCTGTTTTCTGTCACTCTGGCCTGGACACCCGTGTGCTGCGCTGCGCCGCTGGGGCTGAGTTTTACCGAGCAGAGCCTTGGCAGTATGTTGTTGCACCTCGCTTTGCCCTTGACTGTCCTGACGCTAAGCCAACTCTCACCCTTGGTGCTGCACACCCGGGAAAAGGTGCTGGATCTCTACCACAGCGAATATGTGGGATATGCCCAAAGTCACGGTAAAGGTCGTCTGGCGGTATTCAAGAAGCATATCTTTGCCAATAGTCTAAAGCCCGCGATAGTGCTGCACTTTGCTTCTTTTGCCGAGCTGTTCGGCGGCTCTATTCTCGCCGAAACCGTGTTTAATTTCCCCGGACTCGGTAGCGCCTTGGTCAAGGCCGGACTCGGTAACGATGCGCCCTTGCTGATGGGGATTACCCTGTTTTCGGCGCTGTTTGTGTTTTGCGGTAACCTGGCCGCCGAGCTTATCAGCGCCAGATTGCAGCGTGGCAGGCTCAGTGGACTTTCGACTCACGCCACTGGAGTGCAGGCATGATGGGCGGATTAACGCTTTGCTTGAAAAGCCTTCAGGCCAAGGATGGCAGTCGCGTCGCCATCTGGTTTTGGCCGGTTTGCGGACTTTTCTTGCTGACGACACTATGCCTGCTATTTGGTAATCATGCCAGTGAGCTTAACCTGCTGTCCAAGAGTCAGGGGCCATCCTGGGCTCATCCCATGGGGACGGATTGGCTTGGGCGTGATATGGCCGAGCGTAGCGGCGCGGCCATGCTCAAAAGTCTGTGGATAGGCGCGCTGGCGGTACTGCTCAGCAGTTCGCTGGCACTGCTGCTGGCCTTGCTGGCGCAAACCGGCTCCAGGTGGCGTCAGGCTGTATTGCTCGGTTGCGATCTCTGTATGTCACTGCCACATCTGTTGCTGCTGATCTTGCTGGCGCTGGCCTTTGGTGGACAGGAATATGGGGTGATTGCGGCCCTGGCTTTGAGTCATTGGCCGAGACTGACCCGTTTACTCTTACTGGAAATGGATGAAATCCTGGCTCAGCCCTATGTCAGTTTGGCTTTGGGTTTCGGCGGCTCCAGGTTAAGCACCCGCATGCGCCACTTATGGCCTCATATCATGCCGCAGTGGCTGATTGGCGGGCTCAACTTGTTTCCGCACGCCTTGCTTCATGTCGCGGCGCTGAGCTTTCTTGGTTTTGGCCTCGACAGCAACGCGCCCTCCATAGGCGAACTGCTGGCTGAGGCCAATCGCTATCTGTTGCTTGGCCAATGGTGGCTGGCGCTGTTTCCCGGGATCTTGCTGCTGAGCTTTGTTTTGCTGTTGTCTAAGCTTGCCGAAAATCTGATCCAGTTTGCCAGAGACGGTATGGCTGCGCCTAAGTTACCGGGCACCAATGCCTTGAGATCTAAAAGTGATTTACTTTCCTCAAGCGATGTTAAACCCGTCGTCGCCATTCATACCCAAGTGACAGATTTAACGCTTAAGGATAGCAGTGGCAGAACCTTGCTGGATGGGCTCAATATTGAGGTGACACCAGGACGAGTTACTGCAGTGCTCGGTGAGAGCGGCGCCGGTAAGAGCTTGCTGGCGCTGGCTATCATGGGCAGTTTGCCAAAGGGCATAGCCATGCAATGCGTTGGTTTGATGCGGCCGCAAAAGACGGCGCTTTGCGCTCAGAGTACCCAGGTGCTGGACGCCAACATTAAGATAAACGAATTGCTTGACTGGTACTGTGATGATGCCATGCGCCCTTACCGGCAGGCTCTGTATGACGAGCTGGGTATCACAGCGGAGATCTTGGCGGCTTATCCCCCCATGCTCTCCGGCGGTATGGCCCGGCGGGTATTACTGGCGCAGGCCCTATTGCAAGCGCCGGAACTATTGCTGGCCGAT
Source organism: Shewanella sp. MSW (assembly GCF_007636515.1). Classification (NCBI taxonomy): domain Bacteria; kingdom Pseudomonadati; phylum Pseudomonadota; class Gammaproteobacteria; order Alteromonadales; family Shewanellaceae; genus Shewanella; species Shewanella sp. MSW. The sequence continues at coordinate 222,558 of NZ_LVDR01000007.1, read as the reverse complement.
GAGCCTTGTTGCGGTCTGGATGAGCTTGCTGCCACTGAGCTTTACGCCTTACTCAACGACTTTGCCAGCGGCGCCTTGCAGCAGCGGCTGGGTTTAGACGCCAGCCCCAAGGCGGTACTGGTTATCAGTCATAACCTCAGGGCCGTGTTGGCCTTGGATGCCGAGCTGTATCTGCTGCGCCGCGGTCGGCTCACCGAGGTGACGGATAGCGCCAGTCTGCGGGGGAGTATTGCCGGGCATAAGCCGGGAGATGAATGTGAGAGTGACGGCTGCTATAGTCACACCTTGCTGGCGGCGTTGCCGGAAAACTGGCCTGCAGGCAGCTGTCGCTTGGCTGATGCTGAACCAAAGAGCGGTCCCAAGAGTCACCTCAATAGCCGGCTCGATAATCAAGCTGCCAGTCAACCCGTTGGCGAACCCGCTAGTCAACCAGCTGGTCAACAAAAGCCCCATGGTGACAGCCTGGAGAGTTTCAGCAACTCGCCTTGTCGGAGGCGTGCATGAGTCTAAATTCTTTGCATAACAAACCGACTCAATCCGGCTCTGCCTTGGCGCTTGAAAGCGCGCCTTTGCCTTCTGCATCCTTATCGCCGCTGCTTTCACTCAGTGGGGGCTTGGCTTATCGGGGCAGCAAGGTGATTGAGCTGCCTGATATCGCTATTAATCGCGCCGAGATTCTCGGGATCTGGGGTGACAGTGGCTGCGGCAAGTCCACCATGGCCGCGATACTCACAGGCTTGATGCCGCTTGCGGCGGGAAAGCTTGAGTGCAGTCAGGTGCTCAAGCAGGTTGGCGGCCGCCCTTCACCCATTCAGTGGGTTATTCAGCAGCCGGAGCAGGCGTTCAACCCCAGATTGACCCTGGCGCAATCCTTGAATGAGAGTTGGCACGGGCGTGATTATGCTCATCTTTTGCCCATGCTCGGCGTGGCCGAGTCTGAATTCAGGCGCTGGTTGGCATCACGCCCCGGCGGCCTTTCCGGCGGTGAGCTGCAAAGGCTCAATATTTTAAGGGCAGTGGCGCCGGAAACCCGGCTGCTTATCTGTGATGAAATCACGGCCCAGCTGGATATGCTGAGTCAGCAAAGGCTTTGGCAACAACTGTTGCAGATAGCCCGTGATAAACAGCTGACGCTACTGGTGATCTCTCACGACAAACCTTTGCTCGGCGCGGTTTGCGACAGAGTACAGCCCTTTAAGCCGGTGTAAAATACGTAGCAAAACTTGATATCCAGCCAATAAAAAACGCGCCCGGAAGCGCGTTTTTTTGGATAAGAACTCGTTAGAAGTTGGCGCTTCTTGGGGCGCGAGGGAAGGGGATTACATCGCGGATGTTGGAAACACCGGTAACGTAAGACACCAGACGCTCGAAGCCCAGACCGAAGCCTGAGTGAGGCACAGTGCCGTAACGACGCAGATCTCTATACCACCAGTAATCTTCCTTGTTGAGATTCATCTCGGCCAGGCGCATATCCAGTACGTCCAGACGTTCTTCACGCTGTGAACCACCGATAATTTCACCAATGCCGGGGGCCAATACGTCCATCGCTGCCACTGTCTTGCCATCTTCGTTGAGACGCATATAGAAGGCCTTGATATCTTTTGGATAGTTCTTCACGACCACAGGAGCCTTGAAGTGCACTTCGGCCAGATAACGCTCGTGCTCGGATTGCAGATCTATGCCCCATTCGACATCATACTCAAACTGCTTGCCGCAGTTTTTGAGGATCTCAACGGCATCTGTGTAGTCCACCTGGGCAAAGTCACTGCTGACAAAGTTTTCCAGGCGCTCAATCACGCCTTTATCGACGCGCTGGGCAAAGAACTGCAGGTCGTCCATTCGCTCTTCCAGCACCGCCTTGAAGGCGTACTTGAGCATAGCTTCGGCGAGACCGGCAATGTCGTTCAGATCGGCAAAAGCCACTTCCGGCTCAACCATCCAGAACTCGGCCAAGTGGCGGCTGGTGTTGGAGTTTTCAGCACGGAAAGTTGGGCCAAAGGTGTAAATCTTCGACAGGGCACAGGCGTAGGTTTCACCGTTGAGCTGACCCGATACGGTCAAAAATGCCTCTTTACCGAAAAAGTCTTCTTCGTAATTTACCTTGCCATCGGCGGTACGTGGCAGGTTTTCCATGTCCAGCGTTGATACGCGGAACATTTCACCGGCGCCTTCACAGTCGGAGGCGGTGATAAGTGGGGTAGAAACCCAGATAAAGCCGTTTTCGTGATAGAAACGGTGAATCGCCTGTGACAGGCAGTTACGTACTCGGGCCACTGCGCCAATGATGTTGGTACGTGGACGCAGGTGCGCCAGTTCCCTCAGGTGTTCAACCGAGTGGCGCTTGGCGGCCATAGGGTAGGTATCAGGATCTTCCACCCAACCTGTGACTTCCACTTGGGTGACCTGCAGTTCAAAGTCCTGGCCTGCGCCTGGGCTTTCAACCACTTCACCTGTGACAATTACGGAGCAGCCGGCAGTGAGCTTCAGCACTTCGTCATTGTAATTGGGTAAGCTATTTGGCACCACGCCCTGGATAGGATCGAAACAGGAACCATCATAGACGGCAAGAAACGAGATGCCGGCCTTGGAATCACGACGGGTTCTTACCCAGCCACGTACAGTGACCTGTGAACCGACCGCATGCTCACCTTTAAATACAGATGCGACAGATGCAATGCTCATTATTGCTTAGTTCTCCAATGAAACGTTTTTATGCTTCAATTCGGCTCCGAAAATAGTTCGAGAGCAGAAATCAGGCAAATCCCTGACTATATTGATGACACAGGAAAAATTTGGAGGTTAATATTACCTTGCTGGTGGCTTTTCTCAAGCTGAAAAAGGTATTCTGGGGACAATATCCCCCTTCAGACGGAAGGAGTTCGGATGAAGAAGGTCAAAATCTTTCAATATCTGTTGGCGAGCCTGTCGATTATAGGTTGGTCACTGGCGATTTATGCCCTGTTGATATTCGATAAGGCGAGGCCGGACAGGGCCGTAGGTTACTTCTTCAGCAAGGGAGCGCCAGTGCGTTTGTACTGGGACCCTCAGCAAACCATGCTGCTGGAATATATCATCTGGGCTTGCGCCGCCATCAGCTTCCTCAGTCTGGGCTTTAACTGGTATGTGGCTCATCACAGCCGTTTGGGTTACTGGTTCAATATTCCACTGTTGCTGCTCTCATCCACCGCCGCCGGCTTGTATCTGCGTTTCTTCATCTAAGGAAGGTGCGAATAAGTCCTCGCGGCCTTCTCTTTTGTAGAGAGTGGCTTACATAGCAATTGGCATTCAAGGCATCTGACTGAAGGCATGCCGGGGCCTGTCAAAGTCTTCCCTAACTGCCTTTATGCTGTGCTGTCAGCGCAGTTGTCGACAAAGCATATCGATAATCGCCGCGGTGGCGCCCCAGATAAAGTGCCTGCGATAGGGAATAAAGGTGACAGGGTAGAAATGGCCGCGGCGCTCGAACATAGCCGTGTGACGATTTTCCTCTTCCAGTAAAAACGCCAGCGGCACCCGAAATAGCTCCTGCACTTCGGCCGGGTCAATTTGGGCCTCAAAGGGTGACTTTACCCAGCCAAGCACAGGGGTGATCTCAAAGCCGGTAAAGGTGGGATGATTGGGCAGTTGACCTATGATTTCGACATTATCCGGCGCCAAGCCTATCTCTTCTTCAGCTTCTCTGAGGGCTGTCATGATAAGGTTCTGATCTTCGGCTTCCGGTTTGCCGCCGGGAAAGCTCACTTGACCTGGATGAGCCTTAAGATGCTTCGGTCTTTGGGTCAGGATAAGCTCCGGCCCCTGCAAACCCGGCTCCAGTGCGATAAGTACCGCCGCGGCCCTGAGTTTGGCCGGGAGCAAAGGACTTGAATGGTATCGACTCAGGGCCCTGAGTTGAAAACGGGTCAGCAGCTCGTCTTTATCCATAGCGTCCTTGAAGTAAATTGAAGTAATCAATAACCCAAGCCATTACTGTCCTGTCTTCGCAAAGAACTATCATCAAGCTTAAATGGCAAGCTTAAGGCTAAGGCGAGTCTGGCTCAGGGGTCAATAGCGGCAGTATTCGACTCACTTTATCATAGGTTTCCTGGTATTCGGCATCCACGTCTGAGTCGGCTACTATCCCGCCGCCGGCCCAGCAATAGAGTTGTCCGGAATCGGCAACCAGGGTTCGAATGGTGATGCTGCTGTCCATTTTGCCATCCTGACTCAGATACCCGATGGAGCCGCAGTAGAGTGAGCGGCGACTGGGTTCCAGCTCTTCGATAATTTCCATGGCGCGGATTTTGGGCGCGCCTGTGATTGAGCCGCCGGGGAAGGCGGCTCGCAGCAAGTCTGTGGCCTGATAACCCGGTGCCAGTTCGGCAGTCACTGTACTGACCAGATGGTGCACCGCCGGAAAGCTTTCTATGGCAAACAGATGCGGCACGGCCACACTGCCTGGGCTGGCAACCTTACCGATATCGTTGCGCAGCAAGTCCACTATCATCAGGTTTTCGGCTCTGTCTTTTTCTGAACTTGCCAGCTGTTTGGCAAGTACCTTGTCTTGCTGTTCATCAGCACTGCGGGGCAGGGTGCCCTTGATGGGCTTGGTTTCAATATGGCGATTGGAATCCAGGGCAATAAAACGCTCGGGTGAGATGGACAGGATGCAGTTGTGCTCCAGGCGAATAAAGGCAGAGAAGGGCGCGCCGTTGGCTTGTCTTAGCTTACGATAGGCTTGCCATTCATCACCCTGATAGTCGGCCTGGAATCTTTGGGTCAGATTGATTTGATAGCAATCGCCGCTGTGAAGATATTGCTGCACTTGGGCAAACTTGTCGCCATATTGCTCGCGGCTAAGCTGCGAGCGCCACTTACCACTGAGCCGGAACGCTTTCTGGTCAAGGTGCTTATTGGGGCTGTTTGCGACTTTGGACGTCAGCCGCGACAGGGTGTCAATCAGCGCCTTTTCACCGCGGTAGTGCACCAACTGCCAGCACGCTGATTCCTTATCTCGAATAAGGGCCCAGTCATAGAGGCCGACATTCATCTCCGGCAGAGCGATATCGGCTGCGGCCAGTTTCGGCAGTTTTTCCAGTCTGCGGCCAAGATCGTAGCTGAAGGCGCCCACAGCGCCGCCGCTGAAAGGCAGATTGACCTGCATGGCGTTGGGAAAATACTGTTGCAGCAGTTGTTGCAGCAAGGCAAAAGGATCGTCACTTGAGCGTCGTACGCTGCCTGCCTCAGCGATTTGGGTGGTTTCACCTGTGGTGACTAGCGTGGCTATCGGCTCGGCGACTATGATGTCGTATCTGGCGTCAGAGTGTTTGGCATCGGCCGAATCCAGCAGCATGGCCCAAGGCTCACCGCTGAAGTGGGAAAACAGCTCTAAGGTTGATAATTGCCAGTCAAGAAGGCGAATGGCGGGAGGGCAAATAGCCTGCTGGTACATCGAACGACCCTATCTGAAAATGTGATGTAGCCCAAAAAGGAACGAAAGAGTATCATAACGGCCACAAAAAACTAATAAAACCACCCCTGGCCCTTGGTGAAAACGCGTTGTATCACGGCTTTGCTATCGTTTTGAGCATTTTTGTGTCGCAAAACCGGCAAGCGGAGCCTGAAATTCAAGGCTTTGGCTTGAATCTCTGTTGAGCGTTGATCCTGAGCTGAAGGGGCGGATCCTTAGGCTAATGGAGCGCCAAACATGTCTGTAATCAAGCAAGCTGACTTTATCGACAGCATCACTGATGCCCTGCAATATATCTCCTATTACCATCCGAAAGATTTTATCGATGCCATGGCTGCCGCCTATGAGCGTGAGCAGAGCCAGGCTGCCAAGGATGCGATTGCCCAGATTTTGATCAACTCGCGCATGTCTGCCGAAGGGCACAGACCCTTGTGTCAGGATACCGGCATTGTGACCTGTTATGTCTATCTGGGGATGGGCGTGCAGTGGGACAAGACAGATATGACAGTACAGCAGATGGTGGATGAAGGCGTACGCCGCGCTTACACCAATCCTGATAACCCGTTGCGAGCTTCAATTGTGGCCGACCCGGCCGGCAGCCGTAAAAACACCCGCGATAACACGCCTTCTGTGGTGCATATTCAGATGGTTCCCGGCGATCATATCGAAGTGGCCATTGCCGCCAAGGGCGGCGGCAGTGAAAACAAGGCCAAGATGGTGATGCTCAATCCGTCTGACGATATCGCCGCCTGGGTTGAGAAGACACTGCCAACCATGGGCGCCGGCTGGTGTCCACCGGGTATGCTGGGAATCGGCATTGGCGGCACCGCCGAGAAAGCCGCTGTGCTTGCCAAGGAAGCCTTGATGGAGAGCGTGGATATTCATGAACTGATGGAACGCGGCGCCGAAACCACGGAAGAGAAGCTGCGTTTGGATATCTTCGAGCGCGCCAATAACTTAGGCATTGGTGCCCAGGGCCTGGGCGGTTTGACTACTGTACTGGACGTTAAAATCAAGACAGCGCCAACCCACGCCGCCTCCAAGCCTGTGGTGATGATCCCTAACTGCGCCGCCACCCGCCATGTGCATTTCCATCTTGACGGCAGCGGCCCTGCCGAGCTGACTCCGCCAAGCCTTGATGACTGGCCGGAAATCACCTGGGAAGTGGGTGAGAGCGTGCGCCGGGTCAATCTCGATACCGTTACCCAGGAAGAGATTGAAAGCTGGAACAGCGGCGATACTCTGCTGCTCTCGGGTAAGATGCTCACCGGCCGTGACGCGGCTCACAAACGGATCCAGAGCCTGATTGAAAGCGGTGAAGGCTTGCCTGAAGGGGTTGATTTCACTGGTAAATTCATCTATTACGTAGGTCCGGTCGACCCCGTAGGTGATGAAGTGGTTGGCCCGGCCGGTCCGACAACCGCTACCCGTATGGATAAGTTCACCGATCTCATGCTGGATAAGACAGGGTTGATGGGCATGATAGGCAAGGCTGAACGTGGTCCGGCCACTGTCGAATCTATCCGCAAGCACAAGGCGGTATACTTGATGGCCGTCGGCGGCGCCGCTTATCTGGTGTCCAAGGCGATTAAGCAATCTCGCGTAGTGGCGTTTGAAGATCTCGGGATGGAAGCTATCTATGAGTTTGACGTCAAAGATATGCCTGTTACTGTAGCGGTTGACTCCAACGGGGTGAATGCGCACGAAACCGGCCCGGCAATCTGGAAGGTGAATATCCAGAACGCCAAGGCTTAAGCTGAACCTTGAGGGGCCTATTGGCCCCTTTTGCATTGCAATCTACAACCAATAAGAAGATTTATAATGAAAACCAACCCACTATTGATGGCGCTGCTCGCCGCAGGACTGGCTCAGCCGGCGCTGGCTGCCGATAAGGCCCCTTTTACTGTCCAGGATCTGGTCAAGCTCAACAAACTTCATTCTGCCGCTGTATCCAATGACGGCACCAAGCTTATCTACGGCCTGAAAAAGGTTACCGATGATGGCAGCAGCTCAGATCTCTATCTGTTGGATCTCAGCGACAAGCATGCGACTCCCAAGCAGCTGACTTCTGCACCGGGTACCGAACACGATGTGGCCTTCAGCAGCGACGATAAGCAAGTCTATTTTATTGCTGCCCGTGATGGCAGCAGCCAACTGTATCGCTTGCCGCTGGATGGTGGTGAAGCCCAGGCCGTATCTGATCTGCCTCTGGGTATCGACGGCTACAAATTATCGGCCGATGGCAAGCAGGTGGTGATGAGCATTCGTGTGTTTCCCGAGTGCGACACCCTGGAATGTTCAAAAGCCAAGTTTGATAAAGAAGCCGAGCGCAAGAGTACAGGTCGTGAATACGATCAGTTGATGGTGCGTCACTGGGACACCTGGTCTGACCATGCCCGTAATCACCTGTTTGTGGCGCAGCTTGAAAACGGCAAGCTGGGTAAGCCGGTGGATGTGACCCAAGGCCTGGATACCGAAACCCCGCCAAAGCCATTTTCCGGCATGGAAGAGGTGACATTTAGCCCGGATGGCAAATACATAGTCTATAGCGCCAAGGCACCGAGCAAAGATCAGGCCTGGACCACCAACTACGATCTCTGGCAGGTGCCGGTAACAGGTGGCAAGGCCAAGAATCTCACCGAAGATAACCAGGCCTGGGATGCTCAGCCGGTGTTTTCCGCCGATGGCCGCTATCTGGCCTATCTGGCGATGAAAAAGCCCGGATTCGAGGCCGACAGATACCGCATCATGCTCAAAGACACAGTCACGGGTCAGAGCAAGGAAGTGGCGCCCATGTGGGACAGAAGCCCAGCCTCACTGAGCTTTGGTAAAGACAACAACACCCTGTATGTGACCGCTCAGGATCTGGGCCAGGTATCTGTCTTCGCCATCAACACTCAGTTTGGTGATGTGCGCACTATTTACAACGATGGCAGCAACAGCCTGGTGGGTCTGGCGGGCGATCGTTTGATCATCAACCGTAAGTCGCTGATAGAACCGGGCGATCTCTACTCCATCAATATGGATGGACAAGATCTGACCCGTTTGACTGAAGTCAACAAGGCCAAGCTGGACAAGGTCCAGTTCGGTGAGTTCGAGCAGTTCAGCTTCAAGGGCTGGAACAACGAAGAGGTTTATGGTTACTGGCTCAAGCCGGCGAACTTCAAAAAAGGCAAGCAGTATCCGGTGGCCTTCCTGGTACACGGCGGCCCACAAGGTTCATTCGGCAACAGTTTCAGCTTCCGCTGGAATCCACAGTTGTGGGCCGGTGCCGGATATGCCGTGGTGATGGTGGATTTCCACGGCTCTACCGGCTATGGTCAGGCTTTTACCGATTCCATCAGCCTGGATTGGGGCGGTAAGCCTCTGGAAGATCTGCAAAAAGGTCTGGCTGCGGTTGCCAAACAGCAGAAGTGGATCGATGCCGATAACGCCTGCGCCCTCGGCGGCTCCTACGGCGGTTACATGATGAACTGGATCCAGGGTAACTGGAACGACGGTTTCAAGTGCCTGGTTAACCACGCCGGCTTGTTCGATATGCGCTCTATGTACCATGTGACCGAGGAACTCTGGTTCCCAGAACATGAGTTTGGCGGCAGCTATGAGCAGGCCAAGGATCTTTATGAGAAGTTCAATCCGGCCAACTATGTGGAAAACTGGAAAACGCCCATGCTGGTGATCCACGGCGAGAAAGACTTTCGGGTTCCTTACGGTCAGGGTTTGGCGGCGTTCAGCTATATGCAGCGCAACAATATCCCTTCGGAGCTGCTGATCTATCCGGACGAGAACCACTGGATCCTGAATCCCAATAACCTTGAGCAGTGGTACGCCAAGGTGCTGGGCTGGATGGACCGCTGGACCAAGTAGAACAGGGAAACATGGCACAAGCTTGGTTATATGTTGCAGCGACATATACAGTTTATAGCCACAGATGCTGACTTAAACCACAAAGAGCCAAATCCGACGACTTCAGGTTGTCGGATTTTTTGTGTCTATAAGTAAAAATTTGATATCAGCGACGGTTAATAGCCGTTTTTAATAGGATGTTTTGCTAACAGAGAAAACGCTATCTATACGACAAGCATAAAGGCGTCATTTTCTTGGGAATGAGATCTACTGTTAACTTCTGAATACGGGGCCAATCATCTGATTGTTTTACCTATTTTAATGCTGTGCAGACTGCTTTTTACACCTGGGTTAACTATGTCCCCATTTATTCTTTAAGTTTTGATGCTAGTTATCTTGAATGAAGACCAACTATTGAAGTGAAGGTTGGGAAGGACAATAAAAATGCCGTCCACAATTGTGAACGGCATTTTGTGTTTCCAGTGATATTATCGACAGTCTTAAGCGGCTTGTTCTTCGCGGTTTTCCGGCTCCAGGCTCTGAGCCTTGAGTTCGGCGGGGTCAAAGTCATCCACGTTGATGGACTTCATTCGGCCGATTTCAGCGCGCTCCAGCAGGGCCACTTCTGCATCGCTCAGAACACCCAGCGCCTTGCCTTCTGCGGCCACTTTATCCAACCACATGAAGGGCAGACGTTTGCCGGCAGCCTTACAGACTTTGTCATACAAGGGCTCTGCCGCCAGTATGTCTTTGAAGGTCTGTTCCTGAATACCTACGGCATTATTGTCGCAGGCTTCCCAGAATTGTCCCTTACCCAGACGGTCACGGCTGGCACAAGGGGTCTGCATTATCTTGGCTACCTTGTGGTCCAACACATCACTTGGGCGCTTCAGTGGTCGACCGAAGGGGAACAACACCAGGCGCAGCACGCCGCCGAGGCCAGCAGGGAAGTTATCCAGCAGCTCATCCAGAGAAGACTGCAGCTTGTAGAGCGCGTCTTCAACCGCCCACTGTACCAGTGGCAGATCTTCACTTTGACGGCCTTCATCCTGATAACGCTTGAGGGTTGCTGATGCCAGATACAACTGGCTGAGCAAGTCACCCAGGCGAGCAGAGATCCGCTCTTTACGTTTGAGGTTACCCCCTAAGGTCGCCATCGCCAGATCCGACAGCAAGGCCAGGTTGGCACTGAAGCGGTTCATATGCTGATAGTAACGCTTGGTCTTGTCGGCAAAAGGCGCATTGGAGAAGCGACTGCCGGTGAGGCCCATCCACAGGCTGCGGATAAGGTTACTTGTGGTAAAGCCGATATGGCCAAACAGCGCCGCATCAAAGTTATTCAGGCCGCGGTTTACGTCGGTATCAAAGGCCGACTCCATCTCTGCCAGCACATATGGATGGCAGCGAATGGCACCTTGACCATAGATGATCATGGAGCGGGTCAGAATGTTGGCCCCTTCAACCGTAATGGCGATAGGTGCCGCTTGATATCCGCGTCCCAGATAGTTGTTGGGGCCAAGACATACCCCTTTACCACCGTGAATATCCATGGCGTCGATAACGCATTTCTGCATTCTGTCGGTCAGGTGATATTTGACTATCGCCGAGATGACGGAAGGCTTTTCACCCAGATCAATACCTGTGGTGGTCAAGGAGGTTACAGCGTCCATCAGATAGGCGTTACCGCCGATACGCGCCATAGGCTCTTCAATGCCTTCCAGCTTACCTATTGGCAGCTTGAACTGACGACGAATGCGGGCATAGGCACCGGTTGCCAAAGCCGCGGTTTTAACGCCACCGGCTGAGTTGGAGGGCAGGGTGATGCCGCGGCCAACCGACAGGCATTCCACCAGCATGCGCCAGCCTTGTCCCGCCATTTTCGGGCCACCTATGATAAAGCTCAGAGGGACAAACACCTCTTTGCCTCGGGTTGGACCATTTTGGAACATACAGTTGAGCGGGAAGTGGCGACGGCCGGTTTCCACACCTTCAACATCGGTTGGGATCAGGGCGCAGGTAATGCCCAGCTCTTCCTTATCGCCAAGCAGATGCTCGGGATCTTTAAGCTTGAATGCCAACCCCAAAACTGTGGCAACAGGTGCCAGGGTGATATAGCGCTTGTTCCAGGTCAGTTTCATCCCCAGCACTTCTTCACCTTGCCATTGGCCTTTGCAGACTACACCGAAATCCGGAATGGCGCCGGCATCTGAGCCGGCCTCAGGACTGGTCAGGGCAAAGCAGGGAACTTCCAAACCTTTGGCCAGGCGGGGCAGGTAGTGATCCTGCTGCTCCGGGGTACCATAGTGCTGCAGCAGCTCACCCGGGCCCAGTGAGTTGGGCACACCTACGGTCGAGGCCAATTCACTGCTGACACCGGCCAGTTTTTGCAGTACCCGGGATTGGGCGTAGGCAGAGAATTCCAGACCACCGTACTTCTTCTTGATGATCATCGCAAAGAAGCCTTTATCTTTGAGGAATTGCCATACTTCGGCAGGCAAGTCCGCCAATTGATGGGAAACCATATGCTGGTTAACCATGCGGCAGACCTCCTCCACAGGTCCTTCCAGGAAGGCATGCTCTTTGGCGCTCAGACGGGCAACCGGATAGTTGTGCAGCTTCTTCCAGTTGGGATTACCGGCGAAGAGATCGGCTTCCCACCAGGTAGTACCGGCTTCAATCGCCTCTTTTTCGGTGGAAGACATCTCCGGCATGATGCCGCGATAGAGTTTAAGTAATGGCCGGGTTATCACACTCTGCCTGAAGGCACTCAGGTTCAGCGGCAGGGCAATAACCAGGAAAATTATCCAGCTAATCAGTCCAGTTACATCCAGCAGGCTGCCTGCTGCCATGACCACTGCGGCGGCTATGGTTGCAGTCAGCAGGGATACTCTGAGGTACGCTGCTGCTCCTAAAACCAAGAGCAATGCCAGGATCCATAGTAGGGTAGTCACTGTTTGTTCTCCTTAATAAAACGACCACTTTATTCAGTGTAGAACGCCTCACTTGAGAGCGATCAAGATCACAATTATAGTGTGTGGTCAGACCTGTGTCGCAATAAAATTAAACCTAAGCGAAATCGAATACAAGCATTTTTCAAACAATTGTTTAAATTTTTTATTGCAAGCAATAATTCCCCTGCCGACAAGGCTTGGCTACAATGCCGCAGATAATGAAATAACAGATTCAGTGACAGGAAAACCAAGATGTGTGAGCTGCTGGCGATGAGTGCCAATGTGCCAACGGATATTGTCTTCAGCTTTACCGGGCTGGCGGAGCGAGGCGGGGTGACCGGGCCCCATGTGGATGGTTGGGGGATCACCTTTTATGAAGGCAAGGGCAGTCGCACCTTCAAGGATGCCAGCCCCAGCAGCCAGTCCCATGTGGCAAGCCTTATCAAGTCATACCCGATCAAGAGTGAAGTGGTGGTCAGCCATATTCGGCAGGCCAACCGCGGTGAAGTCTCGCTGGAAAATACCCACCCCTTTACCCGCGAGCTTTGGGGGCGCTACTGGACCTATGCCCACAACGGCCAGTTGTCTGACTATGAACAGAAGTTTCAAAGCGGCCGCTTTCAGGCCGTAGGTGATACAGACAGTGAGCAGGCCTTTTGCTGGATAATGAGCCGCCTGGCCGAGCGTTTCGGTGAATCCGAGCCGGATGATATTTTGCCCGTGTTTGAATATGTCGCCCAGCTTGCCGAGGAGATCCGCACTCTAGGGGTGTTTAATATGATCCTCAGCGATGGCCGTTATTTGATGAGTTATTGCAGCAATAACCTTTGCTACATCACCCGCCGGGCGCCCTTTGGCCGGGCGCAGCTGATAGACACGGATGTGGTGATTGATTTCGACACCCAGACCACCCCTAAGGATGTGGTCACTGTCATAGCCACCCGGCCGCTGACCGGCAATGAAAACTGGCAGCTATTGGCGCCGGGGGATTGGAAATTATTCCGTCTTGGCGAGCTGGTTATTGACTTCCGAGCCCAGGCTCAGCTTGGCTAACTTGATATCGAGCTGCTTGCTGCCTGACTCGAAATGGGTCAGGCGCACCGGCAGCCAGCCGAGATCCGGTGCCATCCAAATAAAGGTCTGCCGTTTGCTGCTGTCGCGGACCACTTCCAGTTTCACCGTGTTATAAACGCCACTGTCCAGTGTCATCCGCTCCTTGCCGACTATCTTGAAACTATAGTCATCTATCTCGTTGTCCTTGACCAGCTCATAGGCCAGTGGCTCCTTGCCGGCGGCGAGATCCAGCCGAAACTGCAGCTGTACCATCAGGGCATCGTAGAGGGCGCCTGAGTAGTCCAGCTTGCTCTTTTCATCCTTGTAGCGACTGAAGATTTTGCCCTGCTCCTTGGCAAAGGCTATCTGCTCATTGAAGTTGGGGCCTGTGCCGGTTCGCTGATGGCTGAAGCGCAGCGGCGTCAGCTGACCATCCTGATAGGTAAATTCACTGCGGATATGGCGTTTATCGCTCAGCACCAGCAGGCTGAGATCGCTGTCCAATTTGTATTGATAGAAGTCGCCCTCTGGCGGCAACAGCATAAAACGGGCGCCACCGAGATTGATTTCGCCATAATTGACCTGATATTCAGCAGTGTGGGGTGTCAGGGGGCTGGTCTGCGCCCATAGCGACAAGGGCAGTAACAGTACCAAGAGTAGAAGTGAACGGATCAAAGGCAGTCTCCTGTGGTTAAAACGGCATGGACAAGACCAGAGTGGCCATGTCCGGCCGCCACTCATATTCAGACAGGGCAATTCTGCCTTGGTTCACTTGTACGCCTTCGCTGCGCAGCAGGCTCATCTGTAGCTTAAACGGATGGGTATCCTTGGCAAAGGAGATTTTCCCCTGACTGTTGATCACCCTGTGCCAGGGCAGTGCCAGGCTGTCCGGCGCCTGTTTCAGTGCCCGGGAAACATAGCGTGCCCGTCCTGGTAAACCGGCATAGTCGGCAATCTTGCCATAGCTTGCCACCCGACCTTCGGGGATCAGTGCAACTATGTGCCAAATCTTCTGCATTGGACTTAGTGGCGGGGCGCTCGTTTCCGGGGTCATCTTGGCTCCTGATGCTATTGGCGCAAATTATAATACCATTCCATAGCGGAGGTTACTCACTTGGCAAAAGTGTCATGGCGGCTCTGCGCTGCACATGCAAGATTTGCCTTTTGATGCTTTTTCGCCATAATGGCGCCCATTGAACGCCAAGTCGAGTAAATTGAGAATATAACCCTATGGCAATTATGGATATTTTGACGGTTCCCGATCCCAGGCTCAAGCGTAAAGCCAAGCCTGTTACCGAAATAGAAGCCGTGCAGCCTTTCATCGATGATCTGTTGCAAACCATGTATCACACAGACGATGGTATCGGCTTGGCCGCGACCCAGGTGGGCAGTGAACACGCAATAGTCGTCATTGATATCTCAGAAGAGCGCAATCAACCTCTGGTGCTGATCAATCCGCAGATCACTGAGTCCAGCGGCGAATTTATCGGTGAAGAGGGCTGCTTGTCCATTCCCGGTTATCGCTCCAAGGTAAAACGCTTCGAGTCGGTCACTGTCAGCTATCTGGATCGCCAGGGCCAAGCCCAGACGCTCCACAGTGATGATTTCCTGGCCATAGTGCTGCAACATGAAATCGATCATCTGCACGGCAAGGTATTTATCGAGCATCTCTCTCGCCTTAAACAGGAGATGGCACTGAAGAAGGTGCGTAAGTTTACCGCTTAAGCGATAGACTTAAGTTGGGCTTCGCTGCAGCTTGGCAGTTGCAGCGGCAGCTCAAGCAATATGCTCAAACCGCCCTGAGGCCGGTTGACCGCTAGGGCCGAGCCGCCCAGGAGCTGCATACACTGGCGCACAATCGCCAATCCCAGCCCATAACCTCCCTGAGAGCTGTGACGCGCTTCATCCAAACGGGTGAAAGGGTTGAACAAGGCTTCCAGTTGCTCCTTGGGGATCCCGGGTCCATCATCGCTGACACTCAGCTGCAGCCTGCTATCACCTAATTTGTCGTCACCCAACTGAGATACCTGGATTTCCACCCGGCAGGTTTCACCGGCATATTTGAGGGCATTGCGACAGACATTTTCCAGCGCCCGCTTCAAGTAGGCCATATCGGTATGCAAAGTTTGCTCATCAATGGGGGCCTGTGCCCAGACTATGCTTTGCTTGGGGCCAGACTCAAACTCCAGATCCTGCAGCAGTGAGCGGCGTAATTCTGTCAGGGTAAAAGGCGCTGCCGTCAGCTTGATGAAGCCGTTGCTCAGGCGGCTGAAGTCTAAAATGGTGTTGATCAATTGCGCCATCTCTTCGCCCTGGCGTCTTAGCCTGGCAAGCGGTTGTTGATGTTCCTCCCCCAAGCGATTTTCCAACAGGTGTAAGGCCAGCTCCTGCCGGGCAAGAGGAGTGCGCAGTTCGTGGGAGACATCCCTCAGTAACCGCTGCTGGGTTTGAATGCTTTTTTGCAGCTGCTCGGCCATATGGTCAAAGTCGGTCGCCAACTGGAAAAACTCCGGCTGCTTTAGTGAAAAATGGCCGGCAATCCGGGTATCGAGTTGACCCTGTGCCAGCTGACGGGTGGCACTGCGCAGTAAACTCAGCGGCTGGATCAGATAGCGGCTCAACAGACGACTGAACAACAAGAGCACCAGTACTCCTACCAGGATACGGATAAGCCAGAGGCTTTTATCCAGTTGCTGCGCCGGATGTAAAGAGGCGTTGAGCTGCACCACCAAGAGCAGGGGATTATCCGGCTCCAGGCTATTGCGTAGTGGTAGGCCTATCAAAGGTTTTTGCACCCTGTCTCCCATAGGCTGCTGCAACTGCCTGAGGAAATTGAGTTTGTAAACAAAGTGCGGGTGCATTTCCCGCTGACTCACCGCCTGCTGCTCGCTATCCAGCACATAGAGTACAAATGCCTGCCGTCCCTCCCAATCCGCCAGTCCCGTAATATCGCCCCTGACGATATAGTCGTTGGCCTCATCGGCCAGTTGCTGTAACTGGCTTTGGGTCTGCTGGGGCAGCAGTAACAGGCGGTTTAGCAACATGGCTTCAATACCACTGGCGAGCAGCAGGATAAGCAGTAATGACACACCAAAATAGCCAAACAGTCGCCATTGGAGTTGGGAAAACAGGCCGGAAAAGGGCAGCAAGGCACGCTCCTGAATTATTCGCTGAAGTCGAGAATATGTTTCGATAATCATTCTCATTTATTCTATCTCGGGTTAAGGCTTTGGCGCCAGCACGACTTGTCAGTTGGCTAAAGTTAGTTATACTGTATAAAAATACAGTATCGGTGTTTTTCATGCCTGTTTCAGCCAAAACTCACTCTGTAAAATCTAATTCAGCAAAATCTCAGGCCTTGAACAGCCTGCTGGAGCGCCGGGATCTCTGGTTGGGGCCGGGCAGTCAGGGCAAAATATTGGGGTATCCCAGTGGTTTTGAAGCATTGGATGCGCAGCTCAGTGATGCCGGGTGGCCAAGGCAGGGCATTTGTGAACTCTTCAGTCAGTCTCCGGGGCACGGGGAACTCAGCCTGTTGCTGCCTTTGATGCGTTATTTACTGCCGGCTCAGTGTGGCTCTTATTCCGAAAGAAATCATTCCGAAATAAATCATTCGACAACAAGTCAGTCCGCAAAAAATCAGTCCAAAAGAAATCAATTTAGAGGGGATGAGTCCAGAGATACCATGATAATGCTGATAGCGCCGCCACTGCAGCCGCTGGCACAGAGCTTTGCCCAGCACGGTATTGCCGCCGAGTGTATTTTGTGGCTGGAGTTAACCCAGCGTAAAGAGGTGCTCTGGGCCATGGAGCAAGGGTTGAGCAGCGGCGCCTGTTCTTTGGTGCTGGCTTGGCTGGACAAGCTGACACTGAGTGAGGCCAGAAGGTTGCAACTTGCTGCAGAGCAGGGCAAGGCGCTGGGAATTTGCCAGTTGCCTATGGCTCAGGCCGATAGTAATCATCCTGTTACCCTAAAGCTGGCTATCAGCGCGGCTGGCGTTAATACCGCCAGGCTGCAAATTTTAAAGCGTCGCGGTGGTTGGCCCGTCCCTGAATTGCATCTGCGTGGCTTGCCGGCACTGGCGCTTGAACTGCCCCATGTCGAGCCGGGTGTGGTAACCCTGAGAAGCGGCAAGGCGGGTCTCAATCATAGTTTAAGTAACTCAACAGATTTAATTGAGCCAAACCATTCCGGCCGCAAGGCCAATGGCCCTGTGCTTCACGACTCTGGTTTACATGGCACTGGTTTTCATAGCACTGGTCTTCACAACTCTGGTTTTCATAGCACTGTGCTTCATGGTCCTTGGGGGATGGCGCAGTCAAGGATTGCTGCATCCAATGAATGCGCGGCTAATCCCTGGACGGCACGGCAAGAGTCAAATAAACCCGCGGGGCTTTTCCCAAGCGCTAATCCGCAACCGGCCAATTCTCAAACGGCCCAGAGCCAAGCCGCTCAAAGCCATACTGCTCAGAGTCAAGAGGCTATCTGAGATGCCCCAGGTATGGATGGGAGTCTGGTTTCCACAGCTATTGCTGCAATATCAGCGTTATCGCCTGGCTATGCTGGGCAATATGGCGGGCGCTATTACCGGTTCTATGACCGGTACTATGACCGACACTGTGACAGGTACTATGACTGGAAGTATGACAGGCAGTGGTGCGGCTCAGGTTCAAATACGCGCTCAAACTCAGCCCCAAACCCAAAATCAACCAAAAGCAGTGCCAACCGCTGCGGCGTCAGAGCCTTTTGATCCCCAAGTCCCCATGGCCTTGTATGACAGCCGGAAGCTGGTTATACATTCGGCCTGTCCCGCCGCTCAAGCAAAAGGCGTTACAGCTGGGATGAGTATCGGCAGCGCTCAGTCGCTGCTCGGAGAGTTGCAACTCTGGCCGCTGCAGGAGGTGGACAGCGAGGCGTTGCGGGATTGGTTATGTCAGTGGAGCTATGATTTCAGCGCCAGAGTCTGGCCGCCGTTGTTATCCGGACTTACTGAACAAGCGGCTCAAAGTGCGGCCGATGCGCGCTGGCCTACAGATACCCTGCTGCTGGAAGTGGGATCCATGGTTAAACTGTTTGGCAGTTTGAGCGCCATTGTCGAGGCTTATCTCAACGAAGTCGCCGACTATGGTCTGGAATGCTCATTGGTGCTGGCACACAGCCCGCTGGATGCGGCGATATTGGCGCGGCATACTCACGTCGGCATCAGCGCGGTATCAGCTGCCTTCATGAGCACGCCCACAGCTGAAAAAGCCGGGCGCCTCAAGGTGCATCACGGCTTACCGCCGGATTTACCACTGGATTTGCTGCCATTGACCCAAGAGGAACGGCAGCGGCTCGGCGCGCTTGGGCTGACGACTCTAGCCATGCTTGATGCTTTACCCCTTGCCGAGTTGGGGCGGCGCTTTGGTCAAGGTTTGCTGCAGCTGCTGGCACAAATCCAGGGGCGTTTGCCCTGTTGCCGCAAGGGATATGAGTTACCCGAACAGTTTCAGGCCAGGTTGACCTTGCTGCATGATGTTGAGTGGGTTCAGGGATTGCTGTTTCCATTGCAAAAACTGCTGGGGGAATTGGCAACCTATTTGCGGATCAGGCAGTTGGCGGTGCAACAGTTGGAGCTGTGGCTGAAGTTTCGCGAGCCAGAGACCCCGGCGCTGCAACTGACACTCAACTATCCCTTCGGGGAATATCAACTGCAGGGACTATCTCAGCTCTGCCGCTTACAGCTGGAAGGATTGCAACTGCCGAGCCCGGTCGTCGATATTGAGCTGCGAGCCAAGCAGTTTGTGTCGCAGCAGCAGGGCAGTCGAGAGTTGACCGAGTCCAGAGAAGGGCAGCAGCAGGATGCCAATCAATTACTCGCCAGATTACAGGCCAGGTTAGGTAACCATAAGGTGCGCTCTTTGGTGTTGGCGGCCGATCCCATGCCTGAACTGGCCAGTACTGCGGCTCCCCTGACTCGCTGGCCGCCACCGGCAAGGCCGCCCGTTCAGCCGTCGCTGGCGCTGCGACCTCTTTGGCTGCTGCAAGAGCCGCAAGCCATTGCTCCTGAAGCCGTGGAGCTGCTTAGGGGGCCGGAAAGGTTACAGAGCCCCTGGCATTCAGGGCCTTTTCCCTGCCGGGATTATTTTCTTGCCCATCATAAGGAGAGCGGCGGTCTGTGTTGGCTGTTCCGCACCGCTAATGGGCTCTTTCTTCATGCTTGGTTCAGCTGATGTACGCCGAATTGCATGCTATTTCCAATTACAGCTTTTTGCGCGGGGCTTCCCACCCGGATGAGTTGGTGCAGCAGGCCGCCAAACTGGGCTATGAGGCCATCGCCATTACCGACGAGTGCTCTCTGGCTGGTGTGGTCAAGGCGCATGAGGCCGCCAAAAAAAGCGGTATCAAGCTGATTGTCGGCGCCGAATTCCACCTGCCGGAAGGCTGCCTGGTGCTGCTGGCAAGAAATCGCCGGGGCTATGGTCTTATCAGCACTCTGATAACTAAAGGGCGGCGCCGGGCCGATAAGGGCAAGTATCGGTTAAGCCTAGATGATTTTGCGGCCATTGACCGCGGCTGCTTTTGCCTGTGGCGGCCGCCATCTGTGAGCGAGTTGCTGGTGCAAGCCGACTTGCAAAGCACTGAGCACCAGAGTCTTGGTCAGCAGAATGTCGATCATCAGAACTCTAAAAACCAGGGAATAGGCAACCAAAGCCCAAGTCAGCAAACCCCTTGGCTGACGCAGCTGCAGCAGCGCAGTCTGGCACAGTTGAATACCCTGACGGCACGGGTTAAAGCCGCGTTTTCACTGCCGCTTTATCTCTTGATGGAGCGGCAACTGCAACCCGGAGAGGCTTGGTATCTCGAGGCCTGTGAGGCGCTGTCGAGTTGTTTTTCCCTCCCCTGTGTCGCCGCCGGTAATGTACAGATGCATCTTGCCGAGCGGCAAAGGCTGCACGATGTGCTCAGCTGTATCCGCCATGGCTGCGCCGTGCCCATGGCCGGCGAGCTGTTATCGGGCAATGCCGAGATGGCGCTTAAGCCGATAACCGCTATGGTCAGGCGTCACCCTCAAGTTTGGTTGGCAAGGAGCTGTGAGCTGGCGTCCCGGTGTCATTTCAGTCTGGATGAACTCAAGTATGAGTACCCGGCCGAGTTGGTGCCAAGCGGCCTAAGTGCCAGTGAATATCTGGCGCAAGAGGTGGAAAAGGGCGCCAGCAGGCGTTTTGGCGAGGCGGTTCCACCTGAAGTGCAGACTCAGTATCGGCGCGAGCTCAAGCTGATTGCCGAGCTCAATTATGAATACTTTTTCCTGACCATCTATGACCTGGTCTGTTTTGCCGCCAGGCAAGGGATACTGCATCAGGGACGAGGTTCGGCCGCCAACTCTGTGGTCTGTTATTGCCTCGGGATCACCGAGGTGGATCCCACCAAGGTCAACATGCTGTTTGAGCGTTTTATTTCTAAGGAGCGCCATGAGCCGCCGGATATCGATGTCGATTTTGAACATGAACGCCGCGAAGAGGTGATCCAGTATATCTACCAAAAATATGGCCGTGAGCGTGCAGCCCTGGCCGCCAGTGTGATCACTTATCGTTTCAAGAGTGCCATGAAAGATGTTGGTAAGGCCCTGGGGCTCAGCGAGCAACGGCTGGATGAGCTGATAGGCGCTGTCGATCGCCGCGATCCGCAAGTGCCTTGGCAGCAGCAGTTGCAACAAGGCAAGCTGTTGCCACAACAAGGTTTGGGGCAGTGGTTGTTGCCGCTGGTGGAGACTCTGATGGGTTTTCCAAGGCACTTGTCGCAACATGTCGGCGGCTTTGTGATTTCGGCCGGGCCATTGGCCGAGCTGGTGCCGGTAGAGAATGCCGCCATGGCCAAGCGCACTGTGATCCAATGGGACAAGGATGATCTCGAGAGCCTGGGGCTGTTAAAGGTCGATGTATTGGCGTTGGGAATGCTGACGGCGATCCGCAAATGTTTCGAGTTGCTCTCCCGCCACATTCATCCCTTTGCCATGTCGGATATTCGCTGGGAAGATCCGGCTGTCTATCGTATGTTGCAGCAGGGCGACAGTATGGGGGTGTTTCAGGTGGAGTCACGAGCCCAGACCAGCATGCTGCCCAGGCTTAAACCCGCCTGTTATTACGATCTGGTGATACAGATAGCCATAGTGCGCCCGGGGCCAATTCAAGGAGACATGGTGCATCCCTTTCTGCGCCGCCGCGATAAAATCGAGTCGGTCACTTTTCCTTCGGCCGAGGTGGAAAATGTATTGTCACGCACTCTGGGGGTGCCCATTTTTCAGGAGCAGGTGATCCAATTGGCCATGGTCGCCGCCGGTTTCAGTGGCGGGGAAGCCGATCAGCTGCGCCGCGCCATGGCTAGTTGGAAACGCAGTGGCGAGCTGGAGCAATTTGAACACAAGCTGCTTCAGGGGATGACGGCCCGAGGTTACAGTGACACCTTTGCCAGGCAGATATTCAGCCAGATCCGCGGCTTCGGCGAATATGGTTTTCCCGAGTCTCATTCGGCCAGTTTTGCGCTCCTGGCCTATGTTTCGGCCTTTCTCAAACACTATTACCCGGTGGCGTTTTGCTGCGCCTTGCTCAACAGTCAACCCATGGGCTTTTACAGCCCGTCACAGCTTATTCAGGATCTTCGTCATCATGGCGGCCTGGTGTTGCCGGTTTGCATCAACCTCAGCCAGTGGCACAGCACACTGGAGCGACAAACCGATGGTTCCTTGGCACTGCGCCTCGGGTTCAGGTTGGTCAAGGGGTTATCCGAGCACAGCGCCGCCAAGATAGTAGCGGGTCGGGGCGAGGGCTTTACTCACTTGTCGCAGTTGGCGGCTCTGGCACTGCCAAGGCGTGAGCAGGAGGCGCTGGCTAGCGCCAATGTTTTTGCTACCCTGGGGGGCGATCGCCATCAGATCAGGTGGCAGTTGGCCGCCCGTCAGCAGAGTTTGCCCTTGTTTGAGCTGCCGGACGAGGCCGATTTTCGCCTTGAAACCGCCTTGCCTGAGGTCACTGAAGTCGATGCCTTGCTGGCTGACTACGCCTGTACCGGGCTAACTCTGGGACGCCATCCTCTGGCACTGCTCAGAGAACAGGGGTTACTCGGCAAGTGTCACAGCGCCGCCTCTTTGTGGCAGTGCCGTCATGGCCAGAATGTGACTGTGGCCGGGCTGGTGGTCGGCAGGCAAAGGCCTGGCACCGCCAGTGGAGTCACCTTTATCACCCTCGAAGATGAAACCGGTAATGTTAATCTGGTGGTATGGAGTGATACGGCCAGAGCCCAGAGACAGGCTTATTTGAGCGCCAGGATCCTCAAGGTGAGTGGGGTCGTGGAATTTTCGTCCGGCGTATTACATCTGCTGGCCGGTCGGCTGGAGGATATCTCGGGCAGTATGCACGCGCTGGTGGTACACTCGCGGGATTTCCATTAGCCGATAACTCATTTTGAGCTGCTGTTGCCTGTGAAAATAATCCTGCTGACCCATGAAAGAGAGCTGAATCGAGCCAGTAATACAGCCACCCTGGCGCTTAATGCTTATCCGACTCTGTGTAAGCGGGTACTGTGGGCGCGTAAAGCCCCGGATGCTTGGTTAATGGAGCACTTGTCTTTGGGGCGAACCGCCTTACTCTATCCGCAAACCGAAGAAAGTACTTCCGAAGAAAGTATTTCGTGAACTCAAGCTGCAAATGAAAGCCCAAACTTAAGCCAAAACTTAAGCCAAAACCAAGACCCAAATCCAACTCCAGACCCAAGTTCAAAGCTAAACCCAAGCCCCGCTCAGGGCGCAACATTGCCTCAGGAAGCCGTTCAGAAAACTGCTCTGAAAGCTGCTCTGAAATTAGGGAAGCCGCTAAATTCGCTGGTCATACTCGATGCAACCTGGCAGGAGGCCGGCAAGATGTATCGCCAAAGCCCCTATCTGCAGTCGCTTGCCAGAGTCGAACTGCAAGCAGAGCTGGGCTCAGCGTTTCGGTTACGGCGCAATCAGCGCCAGGGCGGGTTATGTACCTTGGAATGTATTGCGGCTGTTTGGCAAGACTTGGGTGGAGACTATAGTATCGCCGCTCGGAGGTTACTCAGTGAATTTAATCAATGGCAAACTGAGATAAGAGCTCCGGCCTAGCTGCACTAGAGTTGGCACAGCAAGCCGGAAGCCGTCTCTCTAGGGCGGCGCTGAGTTAAGCCTATTCGCCTGCGTTAGATCACCGTCAGATAAACACACAGGAAATGGCAAACGGCGCCGCCCAATACAAACAGATGCCAGATGGCATGATTGAAAGGGATCGCCTTGGTGGCGTAGAAGATCACCCCCAAGCTGTAGCTCAGCCCCCCGGCCAACAGCAAGTTGAACCCGGCAGTTGACAGGTTATCGATAAGCTCAGGCAACACGGCGACGCAGAGCCAACCCATGGCCAGATATAGCACCAGGCTCAGCGCCTTGAATCTGTGAATAAAGCAGCTCTTGAACACTATTCCCCCCAGTGCCAATAACCAGATGGCTATCAGCACCCATTCTTCCTGGGCATCGGCCAAAGTAATTAACATCAGCGGGGTATAGGTTCCGGCGATTAACAGATAGATGGCGCAGTGATCCAGCATCTTGAGGCGCCGCTTCCACACTGGCTGAGGAATGCTGTGATACAGGGTCGAGCAGAGAAACAGCAGGATAATACTGCTGCCATAGATGGTTACACCTGTTAACTGAATGGCATCCAGCGAATGCCAGCCCTTGAGTAACATCAGCACTAATCCCAGAATGCCGGCAATCACCCCCAAACCATGGCTGACGGCATTGGCTATCTCTTCATTCAGACTGTATCCAGCGGAAAACTGGCCATTGAACTGGGCTTCGGCTGCTGGGACTTTGCTGTTGGGCATGATTGACTCTCTGGTTCGACCTCATTGAAAGTGAGTCTAACAGCGCTATGGCACTCTGGCTAGATAAAAGTGTACAGCTGTTCGCTGAGATTGATTTGTTCTTTAAACCGTATCATCTGCATTTTTTGCAAACGTCTAATGCTGCACCTTAACAACTCGTTGCTCGGCTTCCAAGTCGCTTTTTACAGTTATTTTGTTCAGAGGATCCCGTCAGCCTTATTCGACAAAGGTTTTACCTGTTTTGTTTGAAGCCATCGATTTGAGTTTGTAGCGTAAATTGCTTTTCAAACAAGGGAATGAACTTTTTACCGAGGGTTTTCTCTAACACTGAGTTTACATTTGGTGAAAGATAAATCAGCGGCTTATGCCTCCACATTCAGATAAATTGATTGCCAGCCGAGACGAAAGCCCGGCGACAATGGCAAGCTTGAGCTTCAGCATTCCGGGTAGGGATGCTGCCTTTGAGCTTGATCTGGATGAAATCCTTAACACAGGTTCCTGCCAACCAAGCCATTTTCAAATACATTCGATTGACCCTTTCTTTGACCAATCGCTTTTTAGTCAACAGCTTGGGGTTCAACCCCAATGCCTGGCGCAAGTTGGCATGGCTAAAAAAGCAGAGCAGGGGGATGCTGAGGCAAAGGGCAACGCCTTCAGTAGTTGGACCGTGGCGGGAGCCGCGCACTTAGTGCTATTGCTGGGGTTATCCTGGTTTTGGCAGCAAGCCGAATGGCAAAGAGTGGTGACAGAGCCTGCCAAACCCAAGGCGTTGCAATCCTATCTTTATTTCAGTCAGCCCAGCCCAAAACCGTTAACGCCAGTGCCGGAAGCCTTGGCCGAAGAAGCAATAACCCAGCCCAAGGAAGCGATAGAGGTTAAAAAAGCTGACTCAAGCAACAGCACTGAGCCACAAAAAACCGAGCCACAAAACACTGAGCAACAAAAACAAGCTGCCGAAGAGTCAGAGCAAGAGACTGAACAAGTGGCTGTTCAAGACCAGAAAGAGCAAAGCGTCCCCAAGATTCGGGCTCAAAGCGTTAAACCTATTGGTAGCGTTATTGAAGAAACGAAAAATGCAGCCGTACCTGCGCCAGAGCGAGCAAATGACTTTAAATCGCAGCCGGCAGAGCAAGCTCAGCTGGACTTCAGTTCAAACGCATTAAAGTCTGCCCGAAAAGTATTGCAACACTCTCAACAGCAGGCGCTGCAGCAGCTATCACAGCAATATGCGGATAAGGCTACGGGACGCAAGAGCCTCAGTGAAATGGATGGGGAGATGGAGGTGCTTTGGGTCAATGACGCCGATGATTTCAATAAAGTGGCCAGTCTGGATCTGCCGCTCGACCCTAACCGTATCGTCAAGGATGGTGATACCTGCTATCGGGTCGTCAAGGTGCCGACTCCGCTCAATCCCTACGCCGAAAACTTGGGGTTTCCATTTAAGTGCGGTCAGACAGAGATGGAAAAAGCGCTCAAGGAGGCGGTGGCCAGCCGTCTAAAGCGGCTTGGTAAGTGAGTTTTGCAATCAATTTATTTGATTTGAAATAAGATTATTTTCAATTTATGAGAATATTTTAATTTAATTCAAATGCTTAAGTTGTGATTTTAATGGATTCAACACTGCGGTGCGTTTTGCTATTGGGCTTGTTTCCTGCTTCGGCTTGTGCTTATACTCGGCAGCAATCTTGTCGGAGTGCCCTCTGGGCTGAGACCGTTTATTCGGGATCCGTTGAACCTGATCAGGCTAGCACCTGCGAAGGAAACAAGCATTCAGCTGCAGCATTACCGCAGCCACTGCGAGCAAAAATCTATGCCAAAGGCTTTAAAGAGCCGAGGCGATATCTGGCTTCTCCAGCGGACATTGAACTGACCTGAAACCACGAGGTCAGTCTGCCAACACCGCCGGAGGAGGACTCCAAATCAAGGAGTTTAACCAGTCAGCTTGCGCCGCTTATTATTCAACTCTCCTGACAAGCAATTTCATTTTCCAAAAGAGTGAGCTTGCTTATGTCAAATCGTCAATCCAATCGTCGTCAAACCCGTGAGGCCGCCCAGGCTTTTATCGATAACCTTAAACCCTTGCAGCATCCCAATTCACAGAAGCTGTTTGTTCAGGGCTCCCGGGCCGATATTCAGGTTGCCATGCGCCAAATCAGGCAGACAGACACCCGAATACCAACCCAAGATGGCAGTGAGCAATTTGAACCCAATCCCGTTGTACGTGTTTATGATTGTGCCGGCCCTTATTCAGATCCCAACGCGGCTATCAATGTGCGCCAGGGCCTGGATAAACTGCGCCAGGGCTGGATCTTAGAGCGTGATGATACGCAAGAGCTGACCGAGGTCAGTTCCAGTTTTACCCAGCAGCGACTGGCGGATGAAGGGCTGGATCATTTGAGATTCGACGCTTTGCCCAAACCGCGCCGGGCCAAGCCGGGTAAGCGGGTGACCCAATTGCATTACGCCCGCGCCGGCATTATCACTCCTGAAATGGAATATATCGCCATTCGTGAGAATATGGCCCGGGCCAATGAAGCGCTTGCCAAAGATCCGCAACTGGCCCGCAAGGCCAAAGGAGAAGCCTTTGGCGCTATAGTTGCCACGCCGATAACCCCTGAGTTCGTTCGCAGCGAAGTGGCCCGTGGCCGCGCCATTATTCCCGCCAACATCAACCATCCGGAAGCCGAGCCTATGATTATCGGCCGTAACTTTTTGGTGAAGGTTAACGCCAATATCGGCAATTCGGCGGTGACCTCTTCCATCGAGGAAGAGGTGGAAAAACTGGTGTGGGCCACCCGTTGGGGTGCCGATACGGTGATGGATCTGTCCACCGGCCGTTATATCCACGAAACCCGCGAATGGATAGTGCGTAACTCGCCGGTGCCCATAGGTACCGTGCCCATCTATCAGGCGCTGGAAAAGGTCAACGGCATTGCCGAAGATCTCAGTTGGGAAGTGTTTCGCGACACCCTGATAGAGCAGGCCGAACAAGGAGTGGATTACTTCACCATTCATGCCGGGGTCTTGCTGCGCTATGTGCCCATGACGGCCAATCGGGTGACCGGCATGGTATCCCGCGGCGGCTCCATTATGGCCAAGTGGTGCCTGAGCCATCATAAGGAAAACTTCCTCTACAGCCATTTCCGCGACATCTGTGAGCTTTGCGCCGCCTATGATGTGTCACTGTCGCTCGGTGACGGCATGCGCCCCGGCTCGATTGCCGATGCCAACGACGAGGCTCAATTTGCCGAGCTGGAAACCTTGGGTGAGCTGGTGAAAATCGCCTGGGAATACGATGTGCAGACCATAATCGAAGGGCCGGGCCATATTCCTATGCAGCTGATCAAGGAGAATATGGACAAGCAGCTTGAGTACTGTGATGAGGCGCCTTTCTACACCTTGGGGCCCCAGACCACGGATATTGCGCCCGGCTATGATCATTTCACCTCTGGCATAGGCGCGGCGATGATTGCCTGGTACGGCTGTGCCATGCTCTGTTATGTGACCCCCAAGGAGCATCTGGGCTTGCCTAACAAGGAAGACGTTAAACAAGGGCTTATTGCATACAAAATTGCGGCGCATGCCGCCGATGTCGCCAAAGGACATCCAGGCGCCCAGCTGCGCGACAATGCGTTGTCCAAGGCCAGATTCGAGTTTCGCTGGGAAGATCAATACAACCTGGGGTTGGATCCCGATACCGCCCGGGCGTTCCACGATGAATCCCTGCCTCAGGAGTCTGCCAAGGTGGCGCATTTTTGCTCCATGTGCGGCCCCAAGTTCTGCTCGATGAAAATCACCCAGGATGTACGCGACTATGCAGCGTCTCTGGCTGCATCCTTGTCTGCATCTCAGCTAGCTTCGGGGGATTCGTCAGGGCCAGACGCGGCAGAGCGCCAAACCGAGCCAGTGCAGGCAGAAGAACTGATGGCACAGCCGCTGGAAGTACTGGATGCCGAGGCGGGGATGGCGCGGATGTCTGCGCAGTTCAAGGCCGCTGGCAGCGCCCTGTATCAACCGGCAACAGCAGGCGAAAAGTCCGAGTCCAATCCCAATCCAAAGCCTAAGTCCAAGTCCAAGCCAGAGGCTACACGCTATGAAGAGGAAGCCTGAAATGGCGGCTGATAAAAGGCCGATAGTCTGGAGCATAGCCGGCTCAGACAGTGGCGGCGGCGCCGGTATCCAGGCCGATCTTGCCACCTTGAGTAATCTTGGCTGCCATGGCTGCTCTGTCATCACCACTTTGACCGCCCAAAGCAGTGTGGCAGTGACGCTAACCGAGGCGGTGAGCGAGGAGATGTTGCTGGCGCAGCTCAATGCTCTGCTCGGAGACTTACCGCCCAAGGCGATAAAAATCGGCTTGCTTGCCAATCAAGCGCAGCTGCAGCTGCTTTGTGACTGGTTGGCTCGGCACCTGCCTGATGTTCCTTTGGTGGTCGACCCTGTCATGGTGGCCAGTTGCGGCGATGCACTCTCTAAGAGTACTGCAACGGGCGCAGCGCGGCTCGATTACCGGCCGCTGGCGGTGCTCGCCACTGCGCTGACCCCCAATATTCACGAGCTGGCGTTGCTGAGTCGCAGCGATATTCATGACTTTCCTTCCTGGCAAGATGCGGCAACTTGCCTGGCAAACGAACTGCCTTGCCATCTCTTGGCCAAGGGCGGGGATTTCGAGGCGGGGATCGCGCGCGGTCTGGCAGAAGACTTATTGCTTTTTAAAGACTTGCCTCACAGCTCAGGGTTGCATCAACGGCAGGGGTTTGTGTTGGCGAGCCCAAGGCAAGCATCCAGCAACAACCATGGCAGCGGTTGCACGCTATCCAGTGCCATAGCGGCATTTTTGGCCCACGACTGGATCTTGCCCGATGCCCTAATTCTGGCCAAGGCCTATATCAATGGCGCTTTGGCGCAGAGTTATCGGGTAGGCACTGGTCCCGGGCCCTTAGGTCGACCCGGGGCTTGTCTGGCCGCCGAGCTTATGCCTGTCATCTGGCCGCTGGAGGATTATCCCTGGGCCAACCCAGCCCAAGTGCTCGGCGCCCCCTGGCTTGCAGCGCCAACCTCTGCTGATGCTGTTAGTGCTAAAGGCGTTAGTGCTGAAGGCTTTAAAACACTGCCCCATAATTTGGGTATCTACCCGGTCGTGGCCGATGTCGAATTGCTGGAAGCCTTACTCAAGGCAGGTTGCCGCACTATTCAATTGCGGCTCAAGGAGGAAGTACAGCCAGGTTCGAGCGCCGAGCAGGCGATCATTCGCGCCATCGCGCTCGGGCGCCAATACCAGGCGCGGGTATTTATCAATGATCACTGGCAACTGGCCATTGCCCACGGCGCCTTTGGTGTGCATTTGGGCCAGGAGGATCTCAGCCAGGCATCCCTTGAGGCCATTCAAGGGGCGGGTATGGCGCTGGGGTTATCCAGTCATGGTTATTTCGAGGCGCTGCTTGCATTGCGCCACAGGCCCAGTTATCTGGCTCTCGGACATATCTTTGCCACCAAGACCAAAGTGATGCCGTCTCTGCCCCAGGGACTGACGCGCCTTGCTGCCTATAGCGAAACCTTCGGCTCCTTGCTGCCGACGGTCGCCATTGGCGGCATTGACGAGCATAACCTTGATGCCGTCAAGCATACCGGAGTGGCCAATGTCGCCGTGGTGCGGGCCATTACCGAGGCCGCCGAACCGGTAACGGCTTTCAGGCACCTGACACAAAGCTGGTTAGGGCGAGCAGCCACGATTGCAAGCGGGATTAGCTATGCTCAACAAAATGCCGGGCTTCAGGAAGGTGCAGCTGAGCGGGATGGTACTGGAGTTCTGGGCCGTGCTGGGGTTCAGGACTGTGCTGGGGGTCAGGACTGTACCGGGCTGAGCGATCGCGACTTTATCCGTTACGGTAGCCAGTTGCTGCTGCCCAGAGTCTCAGAAGCGGGGCAGCTCGCCTTACAGGTAAAGACGGTCGCCATAGTGGGGCTCGGAGGTCTTGGTCATCATCTGGCGCGCTCTTTGGCCGCCGCCGGAGTAGGGCGTCTCATTCTAATCGATCCCGATATTGTCGAGTTGGGTAATCTGCCGAGGCAACTGCTCTACAACGAGCAGGATATCGGCCGTTTGAAGGTCGACGTGGCCAAGGAAAAGCTGGGGCGCGATTATCCAAACTGCCTGATTGAGATTGAGCCCAAGCTATTTGGCCCCAAGAGCGCGGAGCTTATTAGTGAGGCGTCATTGGTATTGGATGCCAGCGACAATTTTCTTTGCCGTCATAACCTTAACCAAGCCTGTGTGAAGTTGGGCAAAGAGCTGATTGCGGCGGCGATCAGCGCCGATTCCGGCCTATTGTGTCATACCGCCCCTTGGCTTAACCCCGAGGCGGGCTGTTATGAATGCCTGTTCCCTCGGGATAGCACTGGCTCGGGGCGCTGCCGCGACATGGGGGTGTTGGGTCCTGCGGTGCAAACCCTGGCGGCGATGCAGTCGCTGGCAGCCATCAATACTCTGCTTGGAGAGCGCAGCACCCTGGGACGGCTCATCAGCTTGGATTGCCGCACTCTAAGCATGCGTGAGGCCACGCTTTGTGCCGACCCGGCATGTCTTTGCTGTCAAACCCACACTCAGGCTGGACATAAAACACAAGCCCAATTCATGAAAGGGCGCCCAGAGCTTAGCCGTGAGGAGAATTGCGATGCAAATTAAGATAAACAATCAAGTCAAAGAGTTGCCTGAAGCTATGACGCTGTTACAGCTGCTCGAGTGGTGTGAGATAGCGCCTGGCAGCGTGGCGCTGGTGCGTAATGGCGCCGTAGTGCCCAGATCTCAGTGGCCAGAGCTTGAATGTCAAAACGGAGACAGCCTCGAGCTGTTTTCCGCCGTTGCCGGAGGTTGATATGTTGCAAATTGGCGAGTTTGAGTTTCAATCCAGGCTGTTTGGCGGCACCGGCAAGTTTGCTTCGGCAGAACTGATGCAACGCTCGCTCGTGGCCAGCGGCGCCGAGTTGGTTACTGTGGCGATGAAGCGGCTCGATTTTAACCAGGGCAGTGATGAATTGCTGGCACCGCTCAAAGAGCGCGGCGTGCAGCTGCTGCCCAATACCGCCGGGGCCCGCAATGCCAGGGAGGCGATTTTTGCCGCCGAGCTGGCGCGGGAGATGCTGGGCACCCAACTATTGAAGCTGGAGATCCACCCGGATCCCCGTTATCTATTGCCGGATCCGGTAGAAACACTGGAAGCGGCCCGAGTCTTGTGCGCCGAAGGCTTCACTGTTCTGCCTTATGTGCATGCCGATCCCGTGCTGTGCTTGCGCCTCGAAGAGGTAGGCTGCGCCGCCGTGATGCCGCTTGGCAGTCCCATAGGTTCCAATCAGGGGCTGGCCACAGAACCCTTTTTGAAGATCATCATAGAGCAGGCCAATGTACCTGTGGTGGTGGATGCCGGGATCGGCGCGCCGTCTCAGGCGATGCGGGCGATGGAGTTGGGCGCCGATGCCGTGCTGGTCAATACTGCCATCGCCTCCAGCTTGGATCCCGTGACCATGGCGAGTAGCTTCAAAGATGCGGTGCGCGCCGGGCGAGCGGCCTATCTTGCCGGACTCGGGGCCATCAGCAATCGAGCCCAAAACACCAGTCCGCTGACCGGGTTTCTCAATCTGGGAGAAAACCATGGCTGATTTTCTCGAGCGTTTTACCGCTATCGACAGAGATCTACTGCGCCTTGCTATTGCCAGTGTCAGCGCCGCCGAGGTTGAGCGTTGTCTGGCGCGGCCCGAGACGATAGCGCACAATCCCTCGGCCTTGCCCATTCTCTTGTCACCGGCGGCCCGGGAGTTTCTCGAGCCTATGGCGCAGCTCTCTGCAGCGCTCACCCGCAAGAAGTTCGGCGCCAACATAGGTCTCTATGCGCCGCTCTATGTTTCCAATCTATGCGCCAATGATTGCGACTACTGCGGTTTCAGCATGAGCAATAAAATTCGCCGCAAGACCCTAAGCCAGGCCGAACTGGATGCTGAAATTGCCATTCTCAAGCAGCGCGGCTTTGATTCTGTATTGCTGGTTTCCGGCGAACATGAAACCAAGGTAGGGCTGGATTATTTTGCCAAGGCGCTTTTGAGGTTCAAGCAGGACTTCAGCTATCTGGCGATTGAAGTGCAGCCCCTCGCCGAAGCGGGCTATCGGCGCCTGGTTGATGAGGGACTGGATGCCGTGATGGTATATCAGGAAACCTATCAGCCCGCCACCTATGACCGCCATCATCTTAGAGGCAATAAAAAGGACTTTGGTTTCAGGCTTAATACACCGGACAGAGCCGCCAGGGCCGGGGTCGACAAGATAGGCCTGGGGGTCTTGCTCGGGCTGGATGATTGGCGCCTGGACTCGGCACTGATGGGATTGCATCTGGACTATCTGCAGCAAAAGTACTGGCGTAGCCGCTTCAGCGTGTCGCTGCCAAGGCTCAGGCCCTGCGTTGGTGGGGTAACGCCGGCTGTGACTCTGGATGATGCCGGATTGGTGCAGTTAATCTGCGCCATGCGCTTGTTCAGCCCGGCGCTGGAGTTGAGTCTCTCTACCCGGGAGAGCGCCTCACTCAGGGACAATCTATTGCCCCTTGGGATCACTCATGTGAGTGCCGCCAGCTCAACAGAGCCAGGTGGTTACAGCAATCCCAAGTTGCAGCTGGATCAGTTCCAGATAAGTGATGAGCGAACTGTCCCTGAGGTGGTCAGTGCCATTCGAGCACAAGGCATGCAACCTGTGTGGAAAGATTGGGACGCGAGTTGGTTCGCAGGCGCCTCTTTTGCGGTAACCCATCAAGGCGCATGAACCTTTCGGGCTGTACATCTGCACCGAATTGACCAATAATCGTTCAAAGCTGTGGTTGAAATGGTAGCAACTGATTTTAACCACAGAACGACAATCCACAGTCCAATACAGACAAGGGGCAATTATGCAAATTCCATCGGCTTTTTCGGCGGGAGTTCAAGGGCTGCAAAGCGCCCAGTCCGGCCTGACTCAGGCAACAGTGGATATCGCCCGTCCGGCACCTGCGCAGCAGGCCGATTCGGCCCGCCCAGTTGAGGAGGCAGACAAAACCTCGGCACTGGTATCGGCATTGGAATCCAAGGCCCAGGGTCAAGCTTCAGTAGAGGTGATTGAACGCGCATCCGACACCTTGGGCAGTATCATAGATATCGAGGTGTAATATATGGTTGGCGCGCTGGCCGGCGCGGGGCTGACGGCAACAGCCGTGTCCCGGCGGCCAAGCTCGTCAATTGCCAGCTTAAGCAGTGGCAGCTCCATAAACCAATCGCCTCTCAGTGCCAACCCTGCCGGTAAAATCTCCGCCAGTCAAAATCCCTCTCAGATAAGTGGCGTAAAGCCCAGCTCAATAAACCCGAGCTCGGGAAATCAAAGCCCAGTCAATACAAGTTCAGTCAATTCGAGCCCGCACCAAGGTTCAGCTGCGCAACATTCAGAGCCTCAAATTGAAAAGCCGCCGCGGGAAGCACTGGTCAGTTTGACTAAAGGAGCCCTTGGGGCAGCAGCCTTGTCCAGCTCAGGCCATTGGCATGGAGAGGTTCAAGCATCGATGCCGCTCGCGGGGACATCGACTCAAGCATCTGCCTTTTCCGGCCAAGGTGCAGATGTTGCCGGCGGCCCTGCGATACCAGTAACTTTAGCGGGAGAAGCGCCTGAGGTTCCCGCTTTTAATGGCGCAAATACTTCCGCCAACTCTATGGGTGAGGCAGAGCAGGATTTTGACAACACTTCCGGCAGCTCTTCGAGTCGCTCATCGAGCCAGGCAGGAAGCGAAGTAAAAGAAGGGGATTATGGGGCAGCTCGTCAGTCAACCGGGAAGCCGAATACGACAAGCGCCGCTGAACCCAAGCCGGATGAGGCGCAACAGAAACAGCAGCAGAACCGTGAGAGTCGTGAGCAACAGGCGCTTGAGCGGGAAATCGACTCCCTGATGAAGCGCGATACCCAGGTGCGCTCCCATGAACAGGCTCATGCCGCAGTAGGTGGGAGCCATGCCGGACAACCGGCATTTGAATTCGAGAAAGGACCCGATGGCAAGTGTTACGCGGTGGAAGGCGAAGTTCAGATAGATGTCTCTGTGGTGAACGGCGATCCGCTGGCGACCATGGCGAAAATGAAACAGGTCTATGCGGCGGCGATGGCACCTGTCGATCCCTCCATGGCCGATATCCGGGTCGCCGCCGAGGCGATGCGTAAATATAACCAGGCAAGGGAAGAGGCCGGCACCCAGAGACTTGCCGCCGCGCCGAAGCCTGAGCTGAGTCAAAACCTGATGGGAGCCGTAGATCCGGCCGCTGAAAAGTCCGCGGCTTCCTTTGAACCCAAGGCTGGCGAATCTGCAAACTTTCCCATAGGCCTGTCTCGTCTGATGGGCGCCATAGCACAGCAGTCAAATGCCTTGAATGAACAGACTTTCAGTCCATCCAAGGCCGAGTTGCAGCTTGAGTCGGGTTCAGTTGCCGATGTGATAGCCGCTGAGCAGCAACAGGCGCAGCGCATTCGGGATGAGAGTCGTTAGTGCTTCACCTATCTTCAAGGCCAATTTGAGTTCGGCGATGGCGCGGCATAATAACCTCCTTGTTAAATGCTTAAACAAAGCATAGTCGGGGGTTTACTTCCGCGTCATTAACGCTGGGTGTCCATATTCTCGCAAGGCATACTAGACGCCTTTGTATGACATTACAGCAACTAAATCACTAGGTTTAGCACTATTTATTGTTATTACCCATTGCTCTAGAAAACTACTGCCTTGATACAATGTATATGAAGTTGTACTCAGGTTGGCAGATTGAGAAATTAGTTCTTTTTTATATGTAAAACCGCTACCTTTGGGTGGTAACCAAGCCTCCATGCTCGCTTGAATAGTATTTGGGTCACCTTGATGTACGTATACGGAACAAAGTTTATTTTGCAGTAGTGCTAACCCGAAACTACCCTCACTATTATTCAAGTGCCACGCTTTACCAGCATTACCCTTTAAGTAATTTTGAGCAATTTGTTTAGGAGCGAGTACGAAACCTTTTCTTTTAGCTGACTCTTCAAGAGCCGCTGGGCTTTGACGACCAACTACACATGTCCCCATGAACAGTTGAATTGGTGTTGATTTTCGTAAAGCAAGACTTTCATCTTCTTTTTCTGAAGTTGATTTACACCCAGCAACTGATACTAGAAAAATTGCAATAATATAAGACTTAACTCGATTCATATTCCGTATGCCTAACAGTTGTATAGTACGCTTACGCGTTTTAGTCCTCGGATGAGTGAAACGCGCATCGCTATTTTTTTGTATCCTATCTATTTGTATCGATTGGTTAAATAGGCTTTAGTCCTAATATCCCTCGCAGCTAAACGCACATACGCGGTTTCCAAACCTGTTATCTAACAAAAAATCGAGCCACCCATTATAAAACAATAACCTAACCTTCTTTCTGTCTGCGTTCAAGCACAGTTAGGTGATTTGACAAAAGATATCCTTGTAGTCAGAAAGCCACGCCGTACCACTCGGCTACAACAGTGATAGTAAGGCGTATCTTCAAGACTAATTTGAGTTCGGCGAGGGCGCGGCACAATAACCTTCTTGTTAAATGCTTAAACAAAGCATAGTCGGGGGCGTGCCATTAACGCAGGGTGTCCATATTCTTTCAATAGAGCTCATAACCAACTTGCTACTTGATTTGGCGCACAGTAATGGTATCGCTAACACCATCGACTTTTAGCGTGCAACCACCGCTTACAGGATAAATCATGACTTTTGGCATGAACGAATACATATAGGTGTAGGAGTAGCTGCTCTGCTGCCAGATTTGCCCATTCATAAGCTTAAAAATGGTTTCACCTTCCCAGCCTTCAAAATCTCCATCTATCTGAGATTCGATTACTGGCTCGCAACCACCGCCTCCCGATCCACCAAAGCCCCTTAGTCTGTTGTGGACTTCGAGTGCCCCCTTAGCCTCGGCTGGGGATAAATCATTAGCCTTCTTTTGCCTTTAACGATAAGCAGATAGTTTTCTAAAGCTCGTTCAAGATCAGCCATAGCTACAGATGGTGCTACCCAGGCAAGCATGGCGAGAGAAAAACCAATGGAAAATCTGATAGTTTGGTTGCTTTTCCTCAGAGAGTTTTCCTGTAAATGGCCCGTTACTTTTTACACATACCAGCCATATAGTGCGCATGCGCGGTTTCCAAACCTATTATCTACCAACAGTGTTTTATATCTATATGACTTTAATGATACTTTCTGTGATATTACAGAAATAATGCGCCAGATTATCTTCAAATTTCCGAGGTTTTTGTCAAAACCTCAATAATACTGTGTGAAAAACAAGCACTATAGTGTGCTTCCGGAGCTGTTCGAGTCTTTTTCTAACTGATATTTGTGACGTCATACCTTACGGACACAGGGTAAATATGAAGTTGCTCCGTTTCTTACTATTTATAATGAGCCAGATTTATACTGAGCCGGATTTATGTTGAGCCAGGATCAGTGATTCCAGCAGCTTACAGGCCGGGCCTTGTTTATCTCTCTGTGGCACCACCAGACTGAGCAGTATCTTGCGGCTGCTGGAACCTTTGAGACTGAGCCGTACCAACTCTCCATTTTCCAGCTCCTGCTTGACCAGATGCGCCGGGATCCAGCAAAAACCTATGCCTTTGGCCAGGATCACCTTGGCTTCGTGGAAGTTGCTGACGGTCCAGCGCTGCTCGGCCTTGAGCCAGCCGATTTCCAGTTGACTATTGACGCCGGTATCTTTGATCACAATTTGCAGATGTTGGGCCAGCACTCTGTCGTCTTCAATTTCCACTTGGGCCGCCAGCGGATGGGAAGGGTGGCAGAGCAGGTAGAAGTTCAAGTCGCAAAGGGGCTCTGAGATATACCCCATGGGCGGGGTACCGCAAATCGCAATATCCACCTGATGGTTTTTGATCATCTCCTGAGTACCGCTGATCACAGTGTCCCGCACTGTGACCCGGGTTCCGCGACTCTGGGGCAGAAAGGCGGCCAGCGCCTCGGTCAGGGTTTCCATGGGGTAGACCAGCTCCCTGGCGATGCTCAGACTCGGCTCCCAGCCCTGTTCCAGATTGCTGGCGAGCTGCTCCAATTCCCCCACAGCCTGAGTGACGTGACGAGAGCGGCGCAGCAGTACTTCGCCGCATTCTGTCAGATAGGCCTTGCGGCCGCGCACTTCGAGGAGTTGGATCCCCAACTGATGCTGCAGCTTGGCAACAGCATGGTTGAGGGATGACTGGCTCTTGTTGAGCTGCTCGGCAGCCTGGGCGTAACCACCGAAGTCGACGACGGCCTGCAGGATCCGCCACTGTTCCAATGTGGACTTGGGTCTGTTCATTTTCTAAAAACTCGTCAGATTTCGGCCTATCATGGGTGGAAACTGCCAGTTTTTCAAACTATTTAGCCTTTTTCGTCGACTCGGTCGCCTGTTTGACCGACTCGAGTGGCGTCACCTGCATCGGCAGGTATTTCCGGGTCGCCTTGAGCTCACTCAAATAGGGGCCTTTATGCAGTTTTTCCGGCCATTTGAGCAGCATCATCGCCAGCACATTACGGTGTTCACCCAGGGCCAGCGCCGGGTTGCCTTTGGGGGAGCGAATAAAGTCCACCTCAGGATCGAAGGACTTGATGATGTGCGCCTGAGTGGCTTTCACCATGGGATGATCTTTGCCCTTGCCGGCGAGCAGATAGCTTATTCCTACTTCGGCAATAATATCGTCGGTGGCATCACTGAGGATCCGCTGGCGGTTGGCTTCGAAGTAGTCGAGGATCCAGGCGAACTCCTTGGTATCTACCGGGTGCTGATAGTATTCACTGGCGGCGAAGATAAAGTGAGTCAGGCCATAGAGCTTATTGCGATATTGTGCCTTACTGAGCTTGCCATCCTCGGCATCCGGGTAGACACGTTTGAAGGCGGCTTTGTAGTCTTCCAGGTAATCGCCAACGCCAAGTTGCTTGGCCCAGTAAACATAATTGATCAGCTGCGCCGCCCAGGCTTCAATCATGGCTTCGTCGGTCAAGCCGTGCTGCAGATCTGTACTCTTGAGCCCTTTGAGCAACTTGTCGTGGCAGGGGCCGGTAAAACCAAACTCATTTATACGGCTGGCGTAGCGCAGCAGCACATCGGTATAAAACAGAAATTCGGGGAAGGGTTTGAGCGCTTTTTTGCGTGCCTTGGCCCGGGGGCCATTGCCCAGTTGGGATATTGCCTTGAGCGATTCACTTTTGACAAATTCAGGGTCGTCCAGTTGGCAGGCATAGAAGCTTTGCGCTTCAGTAACCGCAAACAGATCCACCAAGGCGGCGTTGGCGTACTGCTCGTCACCTGTCATCCGATAGAGGCGGATCCCGTAATGGCCCTGCACCCTTGGGGGCAGCTGGTAGAGATGTTGCTCCAGATTCTGCTGAATGCGTTGATAAACCTCATCAGCGCTGGGCTGGCTCTTGGCGGCCAGGGTACTGCTCATCACTCCCAGGCAGAGGGCAAGTGTCAGTTGACCGGTTCTCTTGAGTATTGGCATCGCGTATCCTCCGGATGAGTGTGGCCGCATCGGCAGCGCCAAACAGGCTTTGCAAACGGGCGGCCATAGGTTGGGCTGATTCGTTGACCAGCAAGAGATCAAATAGTTGCGCCGGGTTGCAGCCCCGGGTGTGAACATCTATGGCTCTGGCAAGTTGCTGTTGCCAGAGCCCGAGATAATAGAGCGGCCCCTGAACGCTGATGGCGCCAAAGCTGTAGCTATAATCACTGACTTCGGGCCAGGAGCCATTAAAACTGGCTTCAAACGCCTTGTGCAGCTGTGGGTATTGGCTGTTGCCAAAGGCTTCAAAGCTGGTGAGGGCCACTTTGGCACGAAACACCTTGAGCTGCTGCTGGTATTCTTCGGCCAGTTGTTCGCGCGAGCCGGGAGCCGGCTTGAGTGAAAATGCAAAGGCGCCGCTCAGATAGCGTTCCAGCCAGGCTTTGCCCACTCCGGCGCCATCCTGAGGCAACTCCAGACTGTTGTTGAGATAATAACGGCCGCCGCCACTGAGTTGGGCTATGGCGGCGCTCAGGGAAGAAACTGCGGTCTGATAATCTTTTAGCCTAAGTTGCTGAGGCTTAAGCACCAGCTCGCTCTGGCCGGTTTGTTGGCCGACAACAGCGCGGCGCAGCATTTTATGGCGGTTGTGTTTGCCTTCGCTGATAAGCAGTTCACCCAGCAGCCGACCATGGTGATACACCCTGAGCCAGTCGTCGTTAATCCGCTCTGCGGTTAATCCCAGCGGTTTGAGATGGTCAAACAGGGCTTTTAGTACTTCAGAGCCTTTGAGCGCGACCATTTCGGTCGAGTGGGCCTGTTGTAACTCACGGCCCAGATCCCAAGGGGCGTAATCCAGTTTTTGAGTGCTGGCATCGAGAAATTTGGCCACATCGCTTGGGGTACTCAGCAACTGAGAACTGAGGATAAAATCACTGTAGCTCGGGTAACCATGCGCTTTGGCTTGCTCCTGTCTGAGGGCAAAAATGGATGACAGCGGCAGTTGATTGCGTAATCTGGCGCGGCCCTGATAAGTGCGCCAAACCTTGGCGCGACAATCACTATTGGCCTGTTGCATCAAGTAAGAGGCTATATTGACTGCAAAAAAGCCGGGCTTTTGGGCTGATTGAGCGGCTTCCTGCTCCGCTGAATCCTCTTCGGGGTTGGAAGCCTGTTGCATGCCGGGCAGGGCACATTGTCCCAACTCCAGCTTGAGATCGTCACTGCGCATTCCCTGGCGAATGCTGGCCTGGGCGCCATGAAGACGGGCCTTTTCCTCTATGCCCAGATGTTGCTGCATCAACCAGTCCAACCTCTGGGCCAATGCCTGAAGCTGTGGCTCATCATCCTGGGTCAGTTCGGATGTCAGGCTTGTCAGCGCCGGTTCGCTCAGGAATCTATCCATGGTGTCGGCCAGTTTCAACTGACATTGCAACAGCAGCTCATGCTGTGCCGCTGACAGGGGGAAACTCCGATAATAACCGAGGCGGTCATTGATATTGTGCAGCCCTAGGGTTTGCCGCTCCAGCAGCTGCAGATCCTGAAATTCAGGTTGAAAATTGTTGCTGTATTCGACACATTGAGCCGTCAGCAAGGGGACGGCATTAGGCGCGGCCAGGGCAGGGGAAATGCCCGAGGCCATTGTCGATGCCAGCAGGGACGCCAACAACGACAGTGGCAGTCTGGACTTGAGGCGAGATGGACTCAGGCCGGAGTTAGCGGCTGGCAAAGTGCTTCTTGGCATAAGCGACCCGTTCTTCCACTGACATGGGTTTGCCTGTCATTCTTTCCACATGCTGCAGCCTTGGCAATATCCCCATGCCATTGGCTATCTGGATAGCAAGCCCGGGACGGGCGTTGAGCTCCAGCAGCAGTGGTCCCTTGTTTTGATCCAGTACCATATCGGTTCCCAGATAACCCAGTTCGCACATCTCATAGGCGCTCGAGGCCGTGTGCAGCAAGGTATCCCAGTGGGGCACCTCGATTTCAATCAGGTTACGCCCCGTGTCCGGATGCAAATCGACCGGGCGGTCAAACTGCACCGCATGCAGACCGCGGCCGGTGGCGATATCCAAGCCGACACCAACCGCGCCCTGGTGCAGGTTGGCCTTGCCATCGGAAGCGGCGGTGGACAATCTGAGCATTCCCATCACAGGAAACCCCTTGAATACTATCAGGCGGATATCCGGAACCCCTTCATAGCTGAAGCCATCGAAGACGGGATCGAATTCAATCAAGCCCTCGATAATGGCCACATCCGGCTTGCCACCGAGGGAGAACAGACCGCTGAGGATGTTGGAAACGTGGCGGTCGACCTCGCTCGGGGTGACTTCATTGCCATTGGGCTTATAGAAGCGACCATTCTCCACATGGGTGATCACCAAGATCCCTTTGCCGCCCGAGCCTTTGGAGGGTTTGATCACAAAGCCACTGCGATCTTTTACCTGCTCGGGAATGCTATTGATACCGTGTTGCTCGCGCACCACACCTATGAGATCGGGCACGGCAATATCATTGGCAAGCGCCAGTTGTTTGGTGGTGAGCTTGTCGTCCACCCGTTTGTAAAACTTGCGCGGATTGTAGCGGCCAATATAGTCGATATTGCGCTTGTTCATATTCAGCACGCCAGCGCGGCGTAGCTGCCATGGCCAGGCAAAATTCATTTTATTCTCCTGCCAGTGGCTTGAAGCGCTTGAGCTCCAGCAGTCGATAACCCGTGTACTGACCCATCAGCAGCACCAGCGCCAGGATCACCAAATGGATACCCAGGAAGTTGAACACCCAGTGCTGTACCCAAGTGGCGCTCATGGCCAGATAAGCCAGAGTGGCTACCAGAAGTGAACCGCCACCTTGCACCATCACCTCTTTGGCGCCTTCCTCTTCCCAGAGGATAGACATACGTTCAATGGTCCAGGCGAGAATGATCATCGGGAAGAAGGTGATAGTCAGGCCTTCACTGAGGCCAAACTTGTACGACAGCAGGGTAAACAGGCCAATAATGCCTATCACCACTATGATCACCGCCGATATTCGCGAAATCAGCAACAGGTTCAGATGCGATAGATAGGAGCGGATCATCAAGCCAAAGGCCACAATCAGCAGGAAACCTATCAGGCCGGTCAGCAGTGTGGTCTGGATAAAGGCCAGGGCGATAAGCACAGGCATAAAGGTACCTGAAGTCTTTATTCCTATGATAACCCTAAGGAATACCACCATCAGCACTCCGATGGGGATCAGCAAAATCCCCTTGAACAGGCTCTGCTCTTCCAGCGGCAGTTGGTAGAGAGAGAAGTCGAAGGCGCTGTTTTTGGCCATCATATCAATGGAGGTCGCCAGGGCTGAACGTGTGTCTTTCAGCATGGAGAAGTTGACCTGGGAGTTGCTGCCACCCAGTACGTCCAATACCGATTTGCCATTGCGCTCCCACAGCACCATGTTTTCCGGACGGCCCTCTGTGCCTTTGACCAGATCGAACAGGTGCCATTTACCGTCCTGATAGACTTCGACAAAGGGAGACAGTTGCTGCCGACGACGCTGATCTTCCAGATACAGACCATTGACTTCCTGAGTTGGAATACCGCGGCTATTGAGCATATGGACAAACAGTTTGGTGGGTGAGTTGGCCGACAGCAGCAGCTCTATGTTCTGACTGCGATCACGGCCGGCAATGGCGCGCATGATCTCACGGGCAAAAGAGAGGTTACCGGCACTGCGGGCCCAGGCTTCGTCCATCACCTGTTCGGCGGCGGCTTTCTCGGTCGCAGACCAGATATAAGGTGCCGGCGGCAGGGGTTCTTCCTGTGCCTTGAGTTCTTCTCGGCCTGTGGGGATCAGGGTGACCTTGTAGTAGAGGTCCTGTTGGCCATTGGCTTGACGAATCGACCAAAGCGCGCGGCGGCCCTGTTCATTGTTGCTGATAGTCAGGCCATAACCCGGGGAGGTGGCATTTTCCATCAAGACTTCAAATGCCGGGTCTTGTGGCAGGGAGAAAGAGACTTCTGCCGGGCCACCCGTACCCTGAAAACTCACCTTGGCATCGACAGCCCAACTTTGCACCTGCTCACCGGGCAGGAAGGGCACATTGTGTTCAATACCACGATAAATACTGGCGCTTAGCCCAACAATAAACAGCAGAGCTACCACCAGGTAGAAAGGTTTCCGTGAATGCATTACCGCTCCTATTTATGGCTCGAAATCACTAAGTCTTTGGCTTTGCCATGCAGATAGGCTTGGCCTACATCGACAACGGCTATGTCTTTCATAAACTTGCGGCCAAGCAGCAAAGGATATTCGAGGTGACTGCGGTCGGTAAGGTTAAGATCGGTTTCAGCGGCATATTTGCCTATTTTGAGGTGGGCGTGGATTACCGGACGACGATCGTCCTTTTCATCGGCCTCTTGTTTGATACGCACAAAACGCACCACCTTGGATTCGAAGGTTTTTCCCGGTGCATCTGCGCCATTGATCATCACATCGAATCTAACCCACTGGGCGCCGTCACGCTCAAACAGAATTATGTTGCGGGCATCGAGTGACGAAGATTCGGCGCCGGTATCGATACGGGTGTCGAAACTGGCATTCAATTCATCGATAAAGACGCTTTCGACTTCACCGAGAATATATTTGTCGCCAATAGGTGAAGCTTCGCAGGGCGCAGGCACCTGTACTTCCTTGATGGTTTCTTTGGGGGGCTGCTGCAGTTTCTTCATCTGCTGTTGCAAACTCTGAAGCTGAGTATTCAAGGCATCCAGATGCTGTTGCTGTTGATTCTGCGCCTGAGCAATCACATTGACTATGCTGGCTTCCTGAGAGGCGAGGTTGGACTGCAAGGTCTGGGCGTCGACCGGCACCGGGGCATTGGCCACTTCCTGAGTGCTGGCGCAGCCGCCGGCAAGTGTTGCCATGGAGGCCATGACGGCGATTGAAATCGTCTGTTTCAACATGTTGCTTCCTGTATTCTGTTTTCCAGATTGCGTCACTTTTATATAGGGCTCGGTGAGCTCGATTTACTTAATCGCGATAAAGGTAGCCCGTTTGGGAGCGGGGTAACCTTCCACTGTTAAATTGATGTCGGTCGGATCGAGGTAATCCACCAGAGATTCGTTGCGCATCCAGGGCGTGGAGCGTTGCTCGGCCAGAGATGTGACATCGACGTCGACACAGCGAACCTCACGAAAATCGCACTTCTCAAGCCAGAGTTGCAACGCGGCAACGGACGGGATAAACCATACATTATTCATCTTTCCATATCTATCCCGTGGCAGCAGTACGGCATTTTCATCACCTTCTATGACCAAAGTCTCCAAAATGAGTTCACCTCCGGTTCGCAATTGATCACGTAGTTGCAACAAGTGATCAATGGGGGAACGCCTGTGATAGAGCACTCCCATGGAGAACACGGTATCAAAGGCATCCAGTGGCGGCAGTTCTTCTATCCCCAAAGGCAGCAGGTGCACTGGCGGAGTGCCGCCTGTAAGGCGTTTGACCGCTTCGAATTGGCATAAAAACAGTGAGGAGGGATCGACACCGACCACCATTTTGGCGCCTTCACCATACATGCGCCACATGTGATAGCCGCTGCCGCAGCCTACATCCAGCACGGTTCTACCTGCCAGCGGGCTGATATGGGGCGCGACGCGCTCCCACTTCCAATCAGAGCGCCATTCGGTATCGATATGAATGCCGTGAATATGAAATGGTCCCTTGCGCCAGGGATGCAGCAACTGCAGCAGGTTTTCCAGCTTTTCCCGCTGCCCTGTTACCAATTGCTCACCTGAGCCTATGGTGACACTATCTTTGAAATCCAGACGGTCGGGGGTGGGGTAGTTAAGCTTGGCGAGTACTTTTTCCCACTTGGGCAGGGCGCCGTGTTTGTG
Source organism: Shewanella sp. MSW (assembly GCF_007636515.1). NCBI lineage: Bacteria > Pseudomonadati > Pseudomonadota > Gammaproteobacteria > Alteromonadales > Shewanellaceae > Shewanella > Shewanella sp. MSW. The sequence continues at coordinate 177,954 of NZ_LVDR01000007.1, read as the reverse complement.
TTCTCTTTGCCAGTCGCCGAGTTTGGCCGGCAGTGTTTCCAGCCAATGCTGCAGATTGGAATCGGCAATCTGTTGATAGAAATTACTGAAACTGATCACTTGATAGCTACCATGGATGTGAAATTGAAGCACTGGAACCAGACACCGTAATGGCCAAAACCGGCCTGGGATAATCTGTTGTAGTGATTGTCGAGTTGATCGGGTTTCATCACGTTTTCCAGTGCGCTGCGCTTTTGGCTGATCTCCAACTCGCTATAGCCATTGGCGCGTTTGAAATCCAGATGATGTTCATCCAGTACTTGCTGGATAACTTCATCGCCGAAGCGGATTTTTTCCGACAGTACCAAGGCACCACCGGGGCGTAAGCCGGCATATATTTTCTGGATCAGGGTATCGCGATCCTCGGGTGGCAGAAACTGCAAGGTAAAGTTGAGTACCACCAAGGAGGCGTCTTCGATGGCGACATCACGAATATCACCACAAATAAGCTGCACTTGGGTATCGCTGACATAAGCATTGAGATACTCCTGACAGCGCTCGGTCATCGCCGGTGAGTTGTCGACGGCGATAATCTCGCAGCCCTTGCCTTCAATACGCCTACGAATACTTAAAGTCGCCGCGCCAAGAGAACACCCTAAATCATAGACTTTACTGTCTTGTGTCACAAAGCGTTCGGCGAAATCGCCTATGGTGTTGATGATCTGGCCGTAACCCGGCACAGAGCGACGGATCATATCGCTGAATACGCCGGCCACCCTATCATCAAAAGCAAAGTCTGAGACCTGACCGCAGTCAGTTGCATATATGGTGTCTTGAGAAGTGTTCATCTGAAATCTTGTGCGGGAAAATCAGTGACGTATTTTACCGAATCCCGCCTGAAAGCAGCAAGTGTGCTCTGGTAATTGACGCAAATTTTTTGTCTAATGATGCGGGAATAACAAAATAATTACATCGCCTTATCAGGAAATAAGCACTTGAAATCGCTGACCTCTCTTTTGAGTCTATTGTGGGTGCTCGTATGTCTGCCGCTGGAAGCGGCCACCCAAGATCTGTCTTCTGCCCCCCCTCTTGTCATCGTCATGGGGGAGGACAGCTATCCCTACCAATTTGTTGATGATGCCGGCCAGCCCCAGGGGATATTGGTGGACCTATGGCAGGAATGGAGCCGGGTCAATCAAAGACCCATCACACTAGTGGCACGGCACTGGAACGACTCTTTGAAGCAGCTCAAAGAAGGCAAGGCGGATGTGCACCTGGCGTTGGCGCTGACCCCGGAGCGCGAAGCCGAGTTTGAATTTGCCAAGCCCATCAGTCGTATTGACACCTACCTTTATCTGCACTCTGAACTAAGACGCAAGGACAGTTTCGATGAGCTGCTGCCGTATCGGATAGGGATAGTCACAGGCTCGTCCCACGAATCGGATCTTAAGGCGCAGCAGTCCGGCCTGTCATTTGCCTTCTATCCAGGTCGCGACGCTTTGCTCAAGGCGGTATCCCGCGGAGAGATCAAGGTGTTTGCCGGCATGGAAGGGTATCTTCGTGATCGGCAATTGGCGCGCAGTATTGCCCAGCAATATCCAACCGCCAACAGGATGCTGATAAAGCACTCGCCGGTGGCGCCGGCTGTTGCCAAAGGCAGGCAGGCCTTGGTGGCCGAAATCGATAGTGGCTTTGCCCAGATTACTCCTGAGTTTATCGTCCAGACCCAGAGGCGCTGGCTGGGCTATCGCGCCGATCAGCATGGGATCACGGTTGCCATGCCACTGAATATGGAGCCGTTTTCCGATCTTGGCCCGGATGGTTTACCCCATGGCCTGTATGTGGATATCTGGCACAAATGGTCTGCCAAAACCGGGGTGCCGGTGGAGTTTGTTGCCGGTAGCATGAACAGCACTCTGGAGCAGGTCAAGCAGGGGATTGTTGATGCCCATATAGGCTATCCGGAAAGTGATGACCTCAGCTCAGGACTCAAGCGTGCCTGGCACTTGCACACCCAAAACAGTCGGCTATTTCTCAAAGGGCAGGTGGTGGATTCGCCTGCACTTTTGGACGGCAAACGCTTAGGCATTTTCCCGTCATCACCTTATATCACAGAGCTGAAACAGGGCTTGCCCAAGGTACAGCTCAAATATTTCGACTCTCTCGATGCCATGGTCAATGCCGCCGACCGCGGTGATATCTCAGGCTTCGTCTCGCCCTCGGCCTGGACTCAGCACTACCTGTTGACTCATGGACTCTGGGCCGGTTACCAGCAAGCAAAAGCCTTGCAATTCAGCTCAGATATCTATGTGTTGACCCGCAGGCAGGACCATGGCCTGACCCAAAGACTGAGCGCGGGCTTTAATCTGTTGACCCGCGACGAGTTGGCGGCGCTGGAAAACAAATGGATGCTCAATGGTGACGATCATGTTTACAACAAGGAGCAGAGTCGGCTGCCATTGACTCAGGTAGAGCAGCGCTATCTTGAAAGCTTGCCCGAGCTTAAAGTGGGTTATCTCAAGGATTGGCCGCCCTTTGAATTCAAGGATGAGCAGGGGCAGTTTGCCGGAATTAATGCCGACGTGATGACCAGGGTGGCGCAACAGTTGGGGCTTAAACTCGCGCCCGTGGCTTTCGATGAGTGGCGCGATCTCCTCAAGGCGCTTGGCAGCGGCGATGTGGTGATGGCCGCCAGCCTGGCGGCGAGGGATGAGCAAGATGCTGCGCTGGCTTTTTCCGATGGTTATTGGCCATCGCCCTGGGCCATGGTATCCACTGTAAATCATCTGAATCTTTATAGCCTGGGGCAACTCAATGGCCAGCGGGTGGCGATTGTTGAAGGTTATCAGCTCGCCGGTGAACTTATGGCCAAGAGCCAGGGGATAATCCCGGTATTGGTGCCCGGCATGCGTGAAGGATTGGAGGCGGTCAACCAGGGAAGGGCGGATCTCTTTATCGATAAAGTGATATCGCTGGCCTCGGCACTTTCTACCGGGCAATATCCGGCACTGAAGATGAACCTGATAACCGATATGGCCGATCAAAAGAGCCATATTGGCGTCACGTCAGGCTACAAACCTTTGGTGCCTTTGATTAACCGGGTAATAAGCGGTATAGATGACAGCCAAAGGCAAAGGATCCATGAAAAATGGATTGGCACTGTGATTACCGACAAGAGCCAACAATATAAGGAGTGGCTTGGCTATTTTCTGCTGGCACTCTTGATTGCGCTGTTTATTGCACTGCTGGTGTTGCAGCTCAATCGGCGCCTCAGCCGGGAAACGAGCTTAAGGCGCGAGGCCGAGCTCAAGATGAAGCATCTTGCCAATCACGATCCGCTCACCGGCTTACCCAATAGGGCGCTACTCGATGACAGGCTGGAGCAGGCGTTTTTGCAACATGCCAGAGAGCAGGAGCGCTTTGCTGTGCTGTTTTTGGGTGTCGATGGCTTTAAGGCCATTAACGACACCTATGGCCATGAGGTTGGGGATAGAATGCTGGTACAAGTAACGGAACGCTTGGCTACTGTTATTCGCAAATCTGATACCCTGGTACGCTTTGGTGGCGACGAATTTGTGGTGATCCTCAATCGGATTCAGGATTTCGATGCTGTCTGCCAGGTGGCGGAAAACTTGATCCAATCGCTGGCAGGACCTCTTAAGTGGCAAGATATCAGTGTGCAGTTGTCGCTCAGTATCGGGATCAGCGTGTATCCGATGGATGGTGACAACGCCATCGAACTGCTCAAACGGGCCGATCAACTCATGTATCGCGCCAAGAAGGGCGGCGGTAACTGTTATCGCAGTGCCTGATTGTTGTTATTTTGAACGCTCGTGCCTTGACCTGGTTTCAGCCACTGGTCAAAGGGAGCAAACTGTTTGATACTTCACCGTCTGAAAGTGAAGTACTTTGGTAAGCGGCAGATTTTCTCTATAATGCCGCTCTTATCGTGTTGAATCGTTCCAGAGCTCAGCAGGCCGGAATAAAGGATATAAAGCAGATGCGCAGTCATTATTGTGGGGACGTAAACAAGTCCCACGTTGGACAAGAAGTGACCCTGGTGGGTTGGGTAAACCGTAGCCGCGACTTGGGTGGTGTGGTGTTTTTGGATCTCCGGGATCGTGAAGGATTGATCCAGGTAGTATATGACCCGGACTTGCCTGAGGTTTTCGATGTCGCCAGCACACTGCGCAACGAATTCTGTGTCCAGGTTAAAGGTGTGGTCAGAGCCCGTCCCGACAGCCAGGTCAACGCTCATATGCGTACCGGTGAAATTGAGGTGCTGGGTAAGGAACTGACTATAATCAACGCCGCCGACCCTCTGCCGCTGAGTATGGATAACTTCCAGAACAACAGCGAAGAGCAGCGTCTCAAGTATCGCTATCTGGATCTGCGTCGTCCGGAAATGGCCCAGCGACTGATTTTCCGCGCCAAGGTCACCAGTGCCGTGCGTCGTTTTATGGACAGCAACGGCTTTTTGGATATCGAAACCCCCATTCTGACCAAGGCCACGCCGGAAGGCGCCCGTGACTATCTGGTGCCAAGCCGCACATACAAGGGGCAGTTTTTTGCCTTGCCTCAGTCGCCTCAGCTGTTCAAACAGCTGTTGATGATGTCCGGTTTCGACCGTTACTACCAAATCGTCAAATGTTTCCGCGACGAAGACTTGCGCGCCGACCGTCAGCCTGAATTTACCCAGATTGATATCGAAACCTCTTTCATGAGCTCTGAGCAGGTGATGCAAAAGACCGAGGAGATGGTGCGCAGTCTGTTCCTCGAACTGCTCAACGTGGACCTGGGTGAATTCCCGACCATGACCTATGCCGAAGCCATGCGCCGTTTCGGCTCCGACAAGCCGGATCTGCGTAACCCGCTGGAACTGGTGGACGTGGCCGATCTGGTCAAGGATGTTGAGTTTGCGGTATTCAACGGCCCGGCCAACGATGTTGAAGGCCGTGTGGCGGTTATCCGGGTGCCGGGTGGCGCCGAGTTGTCCCGTAAGCAGATAGACGACTACACCAAGTATGTCGGTATCTACGGTGCCCGCGGTTTGGCCTGGATGAAGGTCAACGATCTGGCTGCAGGCATGGAAGGCATTCAGTCACCTGTGCTCAAGTTCCTCAATGAAGATATCGTTAAGGCGCTGCTGGAACGCACCGGCGCGCAAAGCGGCGATATCATACTGTTTGGTGCCGACAAGGCCAACGTGGTTGCCGAAGCCATGGGCGCGCTGCGTCTGAAACTGGGTGAAGATTTCAACCTGCTCCAGGGCGAGTGGGCGCCGCTGTGGGTGGTGGACTTCCCTATGTTCGAAAAGGCCGATGGTCGCCTGTACGCAGTGCACCATCCGTTTACCGCGCCGCGGGGCGTGACTCCGGCCGAGCTGGAAGCCAACCCGGCCGAGACGGTATCCGACGCTTATGATATGGTACTCAACGGTACCGAACTCGGTGGCGGCTCTGTACGTATCCACAATCAGGAGATGCAGGCCACGGTATTCCGTATTCTTGGGATCACAGATGAAGAAGCCAAAGAAAAATTCGGCTTCCTGCTGGAAGCGCTGCGCTACGGCACACCACCGCACGCAGGTTTGGCCTTCGGTCTCGACCGTCTGGTTATGCTGATGACAGGCGCCAGCTCGATTCGTGACGTAATGGCGTTCCCGAAAACCACTACCGCAGCCTGCCCGCTGACCAATGCACCGGGTGAGGCCAATCCACAACAACTGGTGGAATTGGGTATCAAGGTTGCCGAAAAGGCCGCCGACAAAGCTGAAGTCTGAATGACTGAGCTTGAAGTCATAAAAGTGTGAATCAAACCGGGGCATAAGCCTCGGTCTGTTTTTTTACCGGTCTGAATTTAAGCCGGTATTGAGAGGAGATATACCTATGGCAGGTCATAGTAAATGGGCCAACATCAAACACCGCAAGGCCGCTCAGGATGCCAAGCGCGGTAAACTGTTCACCAAACTTATCCGCGAGCTGACAGTTTCAGCCCGCGAAGGTGGCTCAGATCCGGATTCCAACCCCCGTTTACGTGCCGCTATCGACAAAGCGCTGTCCAACAACATGACCCGTGACACAGTCGATCGTGCGGTTAAGCGCGGTGCCGGTGAGCTCGACGGCCAGGCGCTGGAAACCGTTGTTTATGAAGGTTATGGCCCAGGCGGCACCGCCGTTATGGTCGAGTGCATGACAGACAACCGCAACCGCACTGTGACCGGCGTACGTAACGCCTTCAATAAGTCAGGTGGTAACCTGGGCACAGACGGCTCAGTGGCGTATCTGTTCACCAAGCAGGGCGTTATCAGCTACGAAGAAGGCGTTGATGAGGATGCCATCATGGAAGCCGCGCTGGAAGCCGGCGCCGAGGATGTGGTCAGCAATGATGACGGCTCTGTGGATGTATACACTGCACCTGCCGATTTCGGTGCGGTAAAAGATGCGCTGGATGCGATTGGGGTTGAAGCGGTGAATGCTGAAGTGACCATGGTGCCATCGACCAAGGCCGATCTGGATGAAGATACCGCCGCCAAGTTCCTGCGTCTTATCGACACGCTGGAAGATCACGACGACGTTCAGGAAGTTTATCACAACGCGGAAATTGCCGATGATGTGATGGAACGCCTCGGCTGATAAGGCGGACTATGGCGATTATTTTAGGTGTTGACCCTGGCTCGCGGATCACTGGCTACGGCGTGATCCAGTGTCAGGGAAGACACCAGATTTACCTCGGCAGCGGTTGCATTCGCACCAGCTGCGAGGACCTTCCCTCCCGTCTCAAACAGATATTCGATGGCCTGTCGGAGATTATCCGCCAATATCAGCCGGAGCAGTTTGCCATTGAGAAAGTGTTTCTGGCCAAAAATGCCGATTCGGCGCTGAAATTGGGCCAGGCCAGAGGCGCGGCCATAGTGGCGGCCACAGCGGCGCATTTGCCGGTGGCTGAATACACGGCAACCCAGATCAAAAGCGCCGTGGTTGGGACAGGCAGGGCTCAGAAAACCCAGGTACAACACATGATCCAGCAGCTGCTCAAACTGCCGGCCGCCCCGCAGGCGGATGCGGCAGATGCGCTCGCCGTGGCCGTGTGTCATTATCATACTTGCCAGAGTCTGGTTGCCCTCGGTGGCCGGGCAACGGCCCGCAGCTATGGAAGATACAGATGATAGGGCGTTTACAGGGAATATTGCTGGAAAAGCAAGCTCCGGAAGTGTTGTTGGATGTGCATGGCGTGGGCTATGAACTGCAGATGCCGCTGACCAGCTTTTATGAGTTGCCGGAACTGCAACAGAGCACCACTCTCTATACCCACTTTGTGGTGCGTGAAGATGCTCAACTGCTGTATGGCTTTATTACCAAGCAGGAAAGAGCGCTGTTCAGGTTACTTATCAAGGCCAATGGGGTCGGCCCTAAGTTGGCGCTGACCATACTGTCGGGGCTGACGGCGCAGGAATTTGTCAGCTGTGTCGAGCGCGATGATATCGCCACTTTGGTAAAACTGCCGGGGGTGGGCAAGAAGACCGCCGAGCGTTTATTGGTTGAGATGCGCGACAAGCTCAAGAGCCTGATGGAAGCCTCCAGCGGCAATGAGCGTGAGTTTGTGCTCAAGTCCAATTTTACCCCGGCAGAAGCGCCCAACAACGCCGAAGAAGATGCCATTGCAGCCTTGCTCTCTTTGGGTTATAAACCCGCCCAGGCCAGCAAAGCGGTTTCCAGCGCCTTTGTTGAAGGCATAGATTCAGAAACCCTGATCAAGGCCGCACTCAAATCCATGCTGTAACATGGAGCGGATAACTGAGGAATGAAGGTAAAGGCATGATAGAGGCCGACAGACTGATCCAACCCCAAAGCTCTCCTCAGGAGGAGCTTATCGATCGGGCGATGCGTCCCAAGTTGCTGGACGAGTATACAGGTCAGAATGAGGCTCGCGCTCAGCTCAAGGTGTTTATTCAAGCCGCCAAAAACCGCCAGGAAGCCTTGGATCACATGTTGATCTACGGCCCGCCGGGGCTTGGCAAGACCACCTTGGCAATGATAGTGGCCAATGAGATGGGGGTGAATATCAAGTCCACCTCGGGGCCAGTGCTGGAAAAAGCCGGCGATCTGGCGGCATTGCTGACCAATCTCGAGCCGGGCGATGTCCTGTTTATCGATGAAATTCATCGTCTCAGCCCTGTGGTGGAAGAAATTCTCTATCCGGCGATGGAAGATTATCAGCTGGATATCATGATAGGCGAGGGCCCGGCGGCCCGTTCTATCAAACTGGACTTGCCGCCATTTACCCTGGTGGGCGCTACCACCCGCGCCGGTGCGCTCACTTCGCCGTTAAGGGCTCGTTTCGGGATCCCGCTGCGGCTAGAGTTTTACAATGTGGACGACCTCAGCACCATAGTTGCCCGCTCTGCCAAGATGTTGGAACTGCAGATGGACTCGGACGGCGCCAGGGAAATCGCTCGCCGTGCCCGCGGAACCCCGCGGATCGCCAACCGCCTGCTCAGACGGGTGCGTGACTTTGCCGAGGTGAAACACGATGGCCGGATCACCAAGTTGGTGGCCGAGCAAGCGCTGGATATGCTGGATGTGGACGGCGAAGGCTTCGATTACATGGACCGCAAGTTGCTGCTGGCGATCATCGACAAGTTTATGGGCGGCCCAGTGGGGCTCGACAACCTGGCGGCGGCTATAGGCGAAGAGCGGGAAACCATAGAGGATGTGCTGGAGCCATTTCTTATTCAGCAAGGTTTTATCCAGCGTACTCCCAGGGGCAGGATAGCCACTGCCAGGGCCTACAGCCATTTTGAGATGATAAAGCCGGAATAGTCAGAAAAGGGAAAGGTCTTAACGACTTTTCCCTGTCTAATCACGCAAAATAGGTAAACCCTGCATCTTGGCAAACTGAAAATCGATAGTTAACTTATTGTTTTTATAAAGTTAGTTTTGCAGCCTTATCAACTTCCTTGGAAAAGCACTTTTGCTTAATATTATGTGCATCTTCCAGTTCTTATCAGATTTTATTCTTGTATAACCGGGTTTTGAAAATCATTGATATTCAAAGCTGGTACATATTTCGTTAACTCATATATGCTCATAATGCGAATGCGGCTTTTACTGGGCTGATGGTAGAACGGCTTTCGGGGCGAGCCAAACAAAAGGATTCACTTATGGTTGAAAAAATCACCGCCATGCTGGCGTTGATAGGAGTCTTGTCTCTGGCGTGTCAGTGGATTGGCTGGCGGATGCGTCTGCCGGCGATATTGCCGCTGCTATTGTGTGGTTTATTGCTGGGGCCTGGACTAGGTTTACTTAATCCCGACGCGATTTTCGGTGATCTGCTGTTCCCGATAATTTCCCTCGGGGTGGCGGTGATTCTGTTTGAGGGGGCGTTGACACTCAACTTCAAGGAGATCAAAGATCACGGCCGGATGGTGACGCATTTAGTGTCTGTGGGGGCATTGATTACCTGGGGCTGCATCGCCTCGGCGGCGCATTTTTTGTTGAGCTTTGACTGGCCGCTGGCGTTGCTGTTTGGTGCCTTGGTCGTGGTGACCGGCCCGACTGTGATAGTGCCCATGCTCAGAACTGTTAAACCCAAGTCTCAGTTGGCCAGCATTCTGCGCTGGGAGGGGATAGTCATAGATCCGATAGGCGCCATGCTGGCGGTATTGGTGTTTGAGTATATTACTGTCAGCGCCGGGCAGACGGCGCATGTACTGCTGGCGCTCGGCTCCATGCTGGGGATAGGCCTGGGCCTGGGGGCTCTGGCCGGTTATCTTGTTGGTCGGATGCTGAGAAGTAACCTCTTGCCTCATTATCTCACTAATACGGCAGTGTTAACCATAATGCTCGGGGTCTTTGTCGGCTCGAATCTGCTTCAGGAGGAGTCCGGCCTGCTAACAGTGACAGTAATGGGGATTTGGCTGGCCAATATGCGCGGTGTGGATATTGCCGATATTCTTGAGTTTAAAGAGACTCTCACGGTACTGCTTATCTCGGCGCTGTTTATTTTGCTCGCCGCCAGGTTGGACTCATCTGCCATGCTCGACTTAGGGCTGGGCGGTCTTGGGGTACTGGCAGTGGTACTCTTGGTGGCTAGGCCCTTGAGTATCTGGATCTCTGGTATAGGAACGTCTCTTAGTAGCCCTGAAAAGTGGTTTTTGAGCTGGGTGGCACCAAGAGGGATAGTAGCGGCGGCAGTGTCATCACTGTTTGCCATCAAGCTGGAGAAGATGCAAGTGCCCGGGGCTGAAACTATAGTGCCGTTGGTGTTCTTAATCATCATAGGCACGGTTGTGATCCAGTCACTCACGGCCAGACGCTGGGCCAATATGCTTGGGGTACAAGCGGGGTCCGCCCGCGGCCTGCTTATCTTTGGCGCTTCCAAGTTTTCCCGGGAGCTGGCCAAGGTGCTCAAGGGTAAGGATATCAAGGTCATCCTCGCCGACAGTAACTGGGATAATATTCGTTTGGCACGAATGGATAATATTCCGGTTTATTTCGGTAATCCGGCTTCCGAACATGCCGACACCTATCTGGATTTGACCGGTATCGGCAAGGTGCTGATCCTCTCCCCATATCGTCAGCTCAATCCTTTGGTCTATTTCCATTTCCAGGATATCCTCGGGCAGAAGAAGGTTTATGGTCTCAGTAACTCGGAGAACAACGGTACCAGCGCTCGCCATCAGTTATCTGAATCTTACTTGAAGCGTATGTGCCTATTCGGGGAGACAGTTTCCTACGCCAAACTGGCCAGCTTGATGTCTAAGGGCGGAGTGCTTAAGAGCACTAATCTGACGGAGAGCTTCGGCTACAAAGATTTTTACCGTCGTTATGGTGAAACTGTAGTACCACTGATGTATTTGAAAAACGGCAAGGTCACTATGTTGACCGGTAACACGACAGACTTGCCAACGGGAATTGAACTTATCAGCCTTATCCCTAAAGAGGCGATGGCAGAAGCTTCAGCACTCAAGGAAGCTGAAGAAACCCTCAAGCAGGCAAGGGCTGAAGCCGAGCAAAAGGCCAAGGAGCTGGAAGCAAAAGAGCAGCAAGCCGCATTAACGGCATCTGGTGAACAAGGCAAGAACAGCAATGAAGATGGAAAAGCCGGCGGCACGGACAATAAACAAGATCGTGGAGAAGTGAGTGTCTGATAAAGCCTGAACCTTTGCCTTGAACAGTATTGAAAATACCGGGTCATTCAAACGACCTGGTATTTTTCCATAAAGCGCTTGCTGATATGGCATCAAATCCGCGAACGTCGGATTGGCCCAATCAGTAAAATGCCTGCTATAGTCCGGGCACAGCAGTCATCAAAGAGGTGAACCATGTCTGATTTTACCGTCTCCTCCGAAGCACAGGCGTTTTCTCTGCAAGAAAGAGAAGCCCTCTACAAGGCGATATTTGCCCGTCGTGACATACGTAGCCAATTTTTGTCAAAACCGGTTGCCGAGGATAGTTTACAGCGGATCCTGGATGCCGCGCACCATGCGCCCAGCGTTGGCTTTATGCAGCCTTGGGACTTTATTCTGGTGCGTAGTGACGCCAAGCGCCAGGCAATTAAAGAAGGGTTTGACGCCGCCAATGCGCGTTCTGCCGAGCAGTTCAGTGGTGAAAGACGACGCCATTATCAGCGACTAAAACTAGAAGGTATTGTTGAAGCGCCTTTGGGTATCTGCGTGACTTGCGACCCAAGCCGCACTGGGCCAGTGGTACTTGGGCGCACCATTAAACCGGAAATGGACAACTACAGTGCGGTTTGTGCCGTGCAAAATTTGTGGCTTGCTGCCAGAGCAGAAGGTCTTGGGGTGGGTTGGGTCAGTATTCTCGATGATGAAGTGCTGCGTGAGACATTGGGGATCCCGGAGCAGATAAGAATTATCGCCTATCTATGTCTGGGTCGTGTGAGTGCCTTTAGCGATATCCCTGAGCTTGAACGTAAAGGCTGGTTGCCACGGCGACCACTTGAGTTGGCTGTCCATGAAGATGGCTGGCAAGCGACCCAGCAGCAACAAACAGAGCAACTTTTGGCTGAATATCTCCATGAAAAGGGATATGAATAGATTTCACAACTCAATGCGACAGTTTTGACTGTAACTACTTGATGAGACTGAAGAGTGGCCCGGCGGAAAGCGGCAGGGGATATCCGCTTTGGGTTTGGTCGTTGTGCTTGATAATCAGAATATGATTATACCCATAAAACCCTCATTTCTGTGGATATCGCCTCGGTAATTCTACCTTTGGCGCATTGTATTACTGCGTTAACTGAGTTAGATTGAAACAAGTGTTTAAATCCAACGTTTAAGAGTCTTTAGATGAATCCCTACCAAGCTCCGTTAACTGACATGCGCTTCTTGCTTGAACATGTTTTTGATGCCGAACAAACCTGGTCTTCATTGCCGGCAATGGCCGATATGGTCGATCTCGATACTGCCGCTGCCATCCTCGAAGAAGGCGCCAAACTGTGCCGCGATCTTATTCATCCTATAAACCGCAATGGCGATGAACAAGGAGTCCGTTTCGAGGCTGCCAAGGTGATCACACCCGATGGTTATAAAGAAGCTTATGCCGAGTTTGCCGCCGGTGGTTGGGTAGGGCTGTGCGGCGACCCTGAGCTGGGGGGGATGGGGATGCCGAAAATGCTCGGTGTCATGGTCGATGAAATGGGCTATAGCGCCTGTAACGCCTTTACACTTTACAGTGCACTGACTTCAGGTGCTGCACTGTGTATTCACGCCCACGGTAGTGAGGAGCTCAAGGCCAAATATCTGCCTAAACTCTACTCAGGTGAATGGGCCGGCGCCATGGATATGACAGAGCCTCAGGCCGGTTCGGACTTGCGTAATATCCGCACCCGCGCTGAACCAACTGACAGCGGCAGTTTCCTTATCAGTGGTTCAAAAATTTTCATCACAGGTGGCGATCAGGACTTGACCGAGAACCTGGTTCATCTGGTGCTGGCCAAGATCAGCGGCAGCAAAGGCATCTCGCTATTCCTGGTACCTAAGTTCAAAGTGGCCGATGACGGCAGTTTGGGCGCAGCCAACGGTGTAACCGTCGGTGCCATCGAGCACAAGATGGGTCTCAAGGGTTCGGCGACTTGTGTGATGAATTTTGATGATGCCGAGGGGTATCTTATCGGCGAGCCCAATCGTGGCCTGGTGTGCATGTTCACCATGATGAACTATGAACGTCTGTCCATAGGTATCCAGGGGCTTGGCAGTGCTCAGGGCGCTTATCAGATGGCGGCCGATTATGCCAAAGAGCGCCTCCAGGGCGTCGCTGCCGGTGGCTCACCCACCGGCAGCGATTCAGATCCTATTTTGGTACATGGCGACGTAAGGCGCATGCTGCTGAATATCCGCGCCATGACAGAAGCGGGCAGGGCCTTGGCTATGCTCACAGGTAAACAGCTGGATCTGGCCAAGTTTGCCGAAGATGAAGCGATTAAAACCAAAGCCAGTCGTTACGTGGGTCTCTTGACTCCGGTCGCTAAGGCGTTCCTGACCGATCGCGGTCTGGACGCTACCATATTGGCGCAGCAGGTATTCGGTGGCCACGGCTATATTCGTGAGACCGGCATAGAGCAATTGGTGCGTGATACCCGTATCGCCCAGATTTATGAGGGCACCAATGGTATTCAGGCCATTGACTTTTTGGGGCGCAAGCTGACAGGTGATCGCTTGGCAACCTTGAATGAGTTTATCGCCGATATCAAGGTTGATATGGCGACTTTTGGACAAGTATCAAATGAGCAGAAACAGCGCGTTGAAAGCCTGTTTGACCAGTTCGCCAGCGCGATTGCCGCTATTAACGAGCAAAAAGGCGATAAGCCTGCGCTTATTAACGCCTTGGCGGTTGAAGCCTTGGATGCCTTTGGTTACATACTCTACGGTTACCTGTGGCTGTTGATGGCAGATAAGGCACTCGCTGCAACCGATAATACCCTTGAGCCAGGCTTTGCCGAGGTCAAGAACCAACTGAAGGAGTTCTACTTTGCCAAATTGTTGGCCAAAGCCGATTTCCATTTGAGTCAGCTGGCCGGTGGTGATGACAGTGTGATGGCCCTTGCGCCCGAGCTGTTCTGAGAACGCAGAAGTATTCAAGCTGAATCGAAAGAGCCGCTATAAGCGGCTCTTTTCTCATGGCTTTGTTGGCGTTTTATCTAAGTACAAGCTTTGACGTTGCCCTACTAACGGGCGCTGACATTCAGCTCGGCCTGGGCTTTTTCCTGTTGTGCAGCTTTGGGTTTATCTTGCTCTTTTGCCGCCAGTTGGCCTTCTGCGCGGCTGTTTGTGCGAAAATCTGTCAGCCCCTGCAGCAAAAGTGTGGCAAAGGGCGCGGCTTCAAGCTCCTTGCTCTGGGGGCTCAAACCATTTTCCAGCACTACAAACAGGTATCTGGGCACTTGCTTGTCACTGCCATCGGTAACATAACCGGCCAGATTCACCACACCCTGCATACTGCCGGTTTTGGCCCAGACTCTGCCCTTGAGCGGCTTGTTGGCATAGCGCTTGCGGTACTTTAAGGTGCCGCTGTGGCCGGAAACCGGTAGCTTGTGCATCAACCATTGGTAATCCGGGGTATCGGCAATTAATCGCAGCAACTGCGCCAACTGCCTGGCATTGAGCAGGTTATAGCGTGACAGTCCGGAGCCATCTATCAACTGGGCTCTTTCCAGCACTACACCTTTTTCTGCCAGCACTTCCCTGATGGCTTTGGCGCCGGCACTGAAACTGGCGCCATCACCATAATAGTGTTTCCCCAGCTGTTTAAGTAGGCTGTCGGCAATCAGGTTGTCAGATTCCAGTAACATGATTTCCAACAGCTCGGGCAGGGCATCCGAGGCATGACTGGCTACCACCCTGGAGCTGGCCGGCAGCTGATTGGAGGTCAGTATCTTGCCTTTGATACTGAGTTTACCCTTGATAATGCCGGCGACGCTGTCGATGGCATATTGGCCGGGGTCGTTGACCGCCAGCGCCAGCGGTAATACCTGAGCGCCCGGGAAACAGCCACTGAAATGAAAGTGGTTGCCGGGTAACCGGTCCAGTTGCAGTTCGCAAAAGCCCTGCTTGTGACCTTTGTCGAAAATGGCGTTGGTGGTCAGCTTGACCGGCAGATAAACCGGCGCTGAAATTTTGGCTTTGTCTGAGGCGAGTGTGGGTTCGAGTTTGCCATGGACACAGTTTTGGTTAATCACATAGCTGGAGACGGGGGCTGCGTAACAGATCCCCAAGTCATCCCATACCCAACCGGGTGCTCTAAGCTGCTCATGGGTTTCTCCTATCAAGATAAGGTTGCCCTGTACCTGGTTGATACCCGCTTCGGTGACACGCTTGAACAGTTCCATCAGATCCTGGCGCTTTAAGGTAGGATCGCCACTGAACAGTAGATAGAGATCGCCTTGAAGTACGCCATTTTTGGGCGAATTGGTACTGAGAATGCTGGTGTGATAACGAAACTCCTCTCCCAGCAGCTCAGTGGCCGTTACCGCGGTCAGCAGTTTTTGAGTACTGGCCGGGATCATCAGGGTTTCACTGTTGTGGCTCAGCAGTTGCTCGCCGCTTTGCAGATCTTCTATCCAGACGGCAGTTTGTGATGAGGCCGGAGTGATCAGAGTCAAAAGATCATCAAGGGAGGTATTATCGGCCTTCAAAGGGGAAGACAGCGCCATGGCGCTCAATAACAACAGTGGACGTGCCAAGCCCTGCAGGGACAACTGTGGCATAAAAAAGCCTCCGGTTCCGTGAATGCTTTCGAGAGTATAACCTGCAGAGCCTTAGCTGTCGTCCTTGTCCATCAGTGCATAGAGTTTAAGTGTGACTATCAATACCAAACCGATAAACAGCGGCAGTACCAAAGGGCCGAGATAGGTTTTGAAGTGAAACAAGGCCCAGGCCGCGAGCAGGGTACCGATAAGCGTCAACCAGAATTGTTTGTTCATTGCCGTCCAGGTTTGAGTTAAGTGAGTGAGGGATTAAGGGCATATTAGTGTATAAGGCTAATGCTGTGATAACAGGGCTGCCATCACAAAAGCGTGATCTGGGTCGGTTTTACTCTTGGCGCGGTGTCCTCATAGCCTCTTTTGATACAAATTGCGCCGAAATCGTGAACCAATAGCGGCTGTTGACTAGAAAAGGCTTGCCCGATAGAAGACAAGTGGGTAATTTCTATTGCCTTATTCGCCCCGCCGTGGATCTTTATCGATTACGCCATCACAGGGGAAGGACATTTTGCCGGGAAACACAAGGAGCGAGTGGATTGCCGGAACATACAGTGACAGGAGGATACCTTGCTGGATAAGCTGGGTGGAATTGCCATAGCGCCGGATGCATTGCACTGGCTGCTGACCCCAAGTAACTTCAAACAGACCTTGATTGAGCGGATCCGTAGCGCCAAAGAGGCCATCTATATTGCGGCACTCTATCTGGAAGACGATGAGGCCGGACGCGAAATACTTGCCGAACTGCTGGCGGCCAAGGCAGCCAGACCCGAACTCGAAATCAAAGTGTTGGTAGATTTTCACCGTGCCCGCCGCGGCCTTATCGGCCACAAGGGCGATGGCGGCAACAACCTGATGTACCGTCAGGTGATGGCGCAAGCGCAGCAGCGTTTCAACATCTATGGCGTACCGGTGAAATCCCGTGAGTTTATGGGAGTACTGCACCTCAAGGGCTTTATTGTCGATGATGCCGTGATATACAGCGGCGCCAGCCTCAATAATATCTACCTGCAGCAGAAAGACAGATACCGTTTCGATCGCTATCACTTGCTGGAATCGGCCGAGCTGGCTGCCAGCATGCGAGAGATGATTGACAGTGCTATTTTAAGCGACAAAGCGGTCAGTTGCCTGAGCTGTCCGGAAGAAGAGGAAGTGCTGCCGGAAAAAATTGATGTCAGAAGCTTTAAGCAGCGATTGTCGGCGGCAAGCTATCAATTCAAGGGCGTTGAAGAGGGATTGCGGGTCACGCCGCTTTTGGGGCTTGGACGCAAGCGCAATCCGCTCAACAAGGCGGTACTCGCCATGGTTGAGGAGTCCAAGGAATCGCTTTTTATCTGCACTCCCTATTTTAACCCGCCCTATGCTTTGGTGCGGGCGTTGGTTAAACATCTGCGTAACGGCAAGCGTCTGGATATTTTGGTGGGTGACAAGACGGCCAATGACTTCTATATTCCGCCGGATCAGGATTTTTCCACCATAGGTGCATTGCCGTACCTCTATGAGCAGTCGCTGCGCAAGTTTGTCAAACGCCAGCAGTGGGCGGTTGATCAAGGACTACTCAATATCCATCTGTGGAAGCATGACAACAACAGTTATCACCTCAAAGGGGTGAGCATGGATGGTCGCAAACATCTGCTCACCGGCAGCAATCTCAATCCGCGGGCCTGGGCCCTGGATCTGGAAAATGGTTTACTGCTGCATGATGACAAACAAGAGCTGGCCGAGTCTTTTGCCAAAGAGCAGCAACATCTGCTGCTGCACAGCCAGCGTTTGTATCATTACAGCCAGATAGATACCTTGCAGAGTTACCCCAAGCCGGTAAAAAAAATCATGAATCGTATTCGCAGGCTCAAGGCCGACTTTCTGCTGCGGCGTATTCTCTGACAGCGCTTTACCAAGCGCTTGGCTGAATGAGAGCCTGATTGCAGAACTTGATTCAGTTTTGGTTTAGCCTTGGCTTATTCAGTCAAGGTTAAACACAGCCAGAATGAGTGATATCGTCCGCTTATCCCGCATTAATTTCCGTCATCTTCTGGTGCTCAGACAGCTGCTGGAAGAGCAAAGCGTCACCCAGGCGGCCACGCGTCTGTGTTTGAGCCCTTCGGCGGTCAGCAAAATACTCTCCCAGCTCAGGGATTGCCTCGATGATGAGCTCTTCTACCGTCAGGGTAATCAGTTGTTGCCGACTGCCAAGGCCAAACGACTCGGGCCGGTTATCAGCGCCATGCTCAGAGAGATGGACAACCTGTTTACCGAAGAGGGCTTTCGCCCGGAAGGATTTCAAGGGCGGATGAATTTGGCGCTGAGAGAAAGTAGCTTCGAACTGCTTGCGGGCGCTATCGCCAGCGTGCAACAGCAGGCGCCGGGAATGAAACTGGCAGTGCATGCCAAAGAGAGCACGGGTTTTCAGTCCCTGTGTGAAGGACGGGTGGACTTGCTGGTTCTGCCACACGACTTGGGACAGCCGCCAACTGGCCGCAACGAACTGATTTGGGAGCGTTTGGCAGAGGACGAGATGTGTTGCCTGATGCGAGCCGGGCACCCGCTGGCAACAAAAAAGTTGACACTGGATGCCTATCTGAGCTTTGCCCATGTGGGCATTTTGGACGCCGATCTGCAGCAACCCTTTTTCGAGCAGTCATTGGCACAATTGAGCCGCAGGCGGGAGCTGGCGCTGGAAGTCGCCGACTTCGGCGCCGCCGCCAGTATCTGCCGCCACTCGGACTTGTTGTTTACCTGCTCGGCGCTGTGGGCTTCAATGGCGGCGCAGGCAAGCGGCATGGTAGTTAAGCCATTGCCCTTTGCCTATGGCAAGGTGGGCTATAGCATGGTGCATCATCAAAGTGGTAGCCGAGATCCGGCGCTACAATGGCTAAAAGCAACTCTCCTCAGTGGCTTTAAGCAGTCCATCAGCCAAGGTTAACCGGTGGCAGACTGATATTGGCTATACCGGCGCGGCTGAGCGCCTTGGCCAGGTCATCAATCTGCTGTTGGCTCGCCTTGGGCCAGCGCAAGGCCTCGCCTTTGACACCATGATGATTGTAACCGTTTAGGCGCAGCCGCATCGGCTCCCCCTTCAGCGCTTGCCGGCGTTGCAAGTCGAGCAAAAACAACGCCAGAGCGTCAAAGTGCTGCCAATAATCACTTTTTCCGGGGACTTCCAGTAGCCTGATTTCCGCCAGTTTTCCTACTTCGGCCAGCAGTTGCAGGCTCTGCTTGACCTTGATATTGCCACGGCCTGTCAGTCGTCGGTGAGCCGGCTCATCCCAGGCTTTCAGGTCAACCATAGCGCCATCAAGCCAAGGGATCAGACGCTGCCAACCACTTGCTCCCAGGCTACCATTAGTATCCAAAAGGCAAGTCAGGTGTTTGAGCCCTGGGCTTTGTTTGATGGCTTTGAACAAGGTGCTGACAAATTTCAGCTGCAAGCTGGCCTCTCCGCCACTCAAGGTGATACCGCGGATAAAAGCTTTCTGCCTTTTAATCAGTGTCAATGCTGTTTCGACTGACAGGCGTTGGGTTTTGGGCTGGCTGCTCGAAGGGCAAACATCGAGACAGGTGTCGCAGCCGATGCAGCTTGTACTATCCCAGGCAAGCCTGAGAGATGCCTTGCTATTTGAAACTGCTTGAATATCAGCCGCAGCTGATTTTAGGCTCAAGGCACCTGCCGGGCAGTGCGTAATACACTCCTGGCAGGCGTCACACAGAGTGATGGTTTCCGGATTATGGCAACCGGGGCAGCGAAAGTTGCAACCCTGAAGGAAAAACACCATGCGATTGCCCGGGCCATCAACGGTCGAGAAGGGCAACACTCTGGCGACGTCGGCACTGGCAACCTCGGAACTTATAGTCAATGCCGAAGTGCCAGTGTCGCCGCTATTTAACTCACGGTAATTCGACTGACGCCCATTCAGCTCATCGCGATTAAGCTCAGAATGATTAGACGGGCTATCAAATATTCCTATTCCCGGGGCTGCACTCTTCATAGCTTGCGTCCTTACACCTGGGACTTGTCGGCGGCATGGAACTCTGCGCTCACTACCCGCGGTGCCCTTTGGGTCACGGCCGTGGTTTCACTGGCTTCTGTGCCCAGAAAGGTGGTGTTGGTACGTGAGCCTTGTTGGCGGTAACTGGCGATCTGCGACTTTTTCACCATATAACCTGTGATGCGCACCAGATCGGTATCGGCGGTATTGGCGGTAAATTCACGAAAGCCGGCATCCAGGGCGCCAATACACAGCTCAAGCAGGGCTTCAGGATTGGCCTTGATGGTTTCATCCAGGGTCAGGATCTCGCTGATCCCGGAAGGATAGAAAGCGTGTTGCGCCGCCAGCGCCAACACATGAGTGACAGGGTCCGGCTCGTGGCCGTAGGCTATTCTGACTCCCGGAGTGGTGCCTTTGTCGATGGAAAGGCCCCCCTGGGCATGAAGTAAGGCGCGGCCATTAAAGCCAAAACTGACTTGGGTAGTGGTCACTCTGTCACTGAGCGCGCGGGTAATGGCTAAACCGAGTGCATTGGCCTGCTCGTTGTGACCATATTCGCCACTCATACCTGCCAACTGCTGCAGATGATTGACGGCTTCGGCCATGGCATAAACGCCGAACATGGGTGCAAAGCGGGATTCGTCAATGAGTCCTTCTTTTACCAGGAAGGAGTCGAAGAAATGGGATCTATGGTGTAAAAACTCACAACGTAGCTCAATCAGTTCATACATCAGGTTGCAGTAATGGGGCAGGGTGCGCTCGAGCATTTCCTCCAGGGTACCGGCTTCTTCGGCGACGGCTTTGAGGTTAAGTCTGACCAGCGTATTGGCACCGCCTCGGGTGGGGAGCGCGTTATAACAGCTGACAATGCCGAACGTTTGATTTGGCGCCTCACCGGGAGCACAGGCAAAGGTTTGGGCATGTATCGGCCAGTTGCCGATATGAGGTTTGCTGCAGGCAATGATATTGTCTGTCGCCAATCGCAGCAGCGCTTTGGGCGTGCGCCTGGGGTCATACATAAAGGTTAGATTGGGAGCCACCTGCTTGAGCTCGGCATCAATGCGTAAAATAGTGCGGCAGACACGGTTGTCCTCTGGGCCTATATTGGCATGCATAAAGGCGTCCGGCAGGGTGCGATCCAACTGGATCCAGAAGCGTTTCAGTTTCTGATATAGGGTTTCATCACTGACGTCCTGGCAGTAAGGCAACAATAAACTATCGAGATAGCCGAGAAAAACCGGGATATTGGTGACTGACGGCACATGGTGATACAGCACCATCAGCTTCATCAGGGCATCATCCAGATCTTCGGCCGGTGTCAACTCCAGATACTCGGAGCCTTGCTCGAGAAAACGTTGGTAATCGGGCAAAACATATCTGGGTTTGAACGGGGCATGGCCCTCAAACATATCGCAAATAATGCCTTTATCCATGGCTTGGGTCAGTGCTTCACTGCGAGGCAGATAGGGAATACTGGCATCGGCGGCACCGGCCAGCGCCAGGGTTTTTTGCTTGGGGTCAAGCAGGGGATCGGTAATAAGACTAAGAAATTGATTGTCCATAGTGAGGCTCCGCTAAAGGCAAGGCGCTAACCGGCGCAATGGCCGAATTGGCTTTCAAACACAATAATTGAAATGGCTTTTAACCTGAGTCTAAGTAGGGACTTTATTTTCCGGAAGTGAAATGTGTTTGATGGCGCTTGTCTAAAATGGAAATCCGCTGCTTTACATCAAATATTGAAAGAGCAATGAGACAGCAGGGGGATATCGGGAGAAGCACTGCTGACAGACGGATAAAACGGGCTATGGAAGTTTGAGAAATAAAGACCTAGTCTGTGGCAAGACAAAGCTAGTACAACTGGCATAAAAAACGCCTGCACTAGGCAGGCGTTCGGCTTTGAACTTATATTACTTGGCTGTCATCAAGGCAACGGCGTTGTCCAGCATACGGTTGCTGAACCCCCACTCGTTGTCGTACCAGGCCATGACTTTCACCAGGCGTCCCTTGACGCGAGTCTGGGTGGCGTCGAAGTTGGATGAGAAGGCGTTGTGGTTGAAGTCGATGGAAACCAGAGGCTCCTTATTAACCGCCAGCACTTCGTTCATGGGGGAAGTCTTGGCTGCCGCTTCTATAATGGCGTTAACTTCTTCCACTGTGGTGTCGCGGGAAGCGATAAAGGACAGGTCAACCAGAGACACGTTGACAGTCGGAACCCGAACTGCCAGACCGTCAAACTTGCCCTGAAGCTCAGGTACAACCAAACCAACAGCCGCAGCAGCACCTGTTTTGGTTGGGATCATCGACAAAGCCGCCGCGCGGGCACGACGCATATCGCTGTGATACACATCAGACAGACGCTGGTCATTGGTGTAGGCGTGAATCGTGGTCATCAGGCCGGATTCAATGCCGATGGCATCGTTCAATGGCTTGGCCACTGGTGCCAGACAGTTAGTGGTACAGGAAGCATTGGAGATAACAGTCATCTCTTTGGTGATTTCCTGGTTGTTAACCCCGTATACCACGGTGGCATCAACATTCTTACCGGGAGCTGAGATGATAACCTTCTTGGCGCCGGCATCCAGGTGTGGTTGTACCGCTTCTTTGGAAGTGAAGATACCGGTACATTCGAAAACCACATCTACCTGCAGCTCGGCCCATGGCAGTTTGGATGGATCGCGTTCCTGGAAGGTCGGGATCTTGTCGCCATTGACATAAATAGCTTCATCGTCGTGTTCTACTTTGGCGTTGAAGCGGCCGTGAACAGAGTCATATTTGGTCAGGTGAGCGTTGATGGAAGCGTCTCCGAGATCGTTGATGGCAACGATTTGAATAGGATAGTCTTTCTCGCTCTCGTATAGAGCACGCAGAACATTGCGTCCGATACGGCCATAACCGTTAATTGCTACGCGGATAGTCATCTCATATCCCTCTGGTGAATGTAAAAATAGTAATTGGTAGTAAAATTACAAAAATGTCGCGGGTCGTCAAGTTAAATCACGCTGTAACTGGCTATTCCGTTAACAAATTAGGTGTTTTTATTACAGCGGTCGCGAAACAATGCTTTAATTGTGCGACCGACAGGCGTAAATTACAAACTGGCAAGTAATTTGCCGCCCGGAGAATAGATCATCAGTTTTGTTTGGCCGCTTCGGCGCTTTTCTCAAGCTTACTGTCGCTATCAATGGGTTTGCTATTTGCGGCTTGTGTTGCTCCAACCTCAGGAGCAACTTGTGTCCCCGCATTGCCTTGCAGGCGTTTGGGCCAGTCACTCTCAAGGTAATCACCGCTTTTGAGAGCGTCCGCCAGACTACTTGCCTGTTGATCCAAATGAGTACTCAGCTGACTGTTGTTGCCTATCATGGCCTGAAGCTGGACCTCATCGACCGGGTTGTCGGTCAACAGTAGATTGGTTCTTGAAAGCAGATAGGCCTGCTCCATATCCTGCAACTGCCGGGAAGCACTCGCCAGCCCCAATAACCAATCGGGGTCGAAGTTCTTATCTGTACTTTTTGAAAACACTTTAAGATAGAGTTGTTTCGCTTTGATGGCATCAAACTTGAGATAATAGCCCGCTAGCCCGGCAAGGATCTCGGATGAATCTATCTGTTGCTGTTTCTCTGCTTCAAGCAATACCTTGAGCGCCGCATCGTCACCTAAATGTGCCCAGTGATAGAAGGCAATATAAATGTCATTACTGCCCTTGGTGGAGGCCTGCAGCTCAGACAGGCTTTGCGCGCTTAAACCATAGGCTCTGGCTCTGTCATTGGTGCGCTCTGGATTGAGAATATGTTGTACTCCGGACGCAAGTCCCACACAGCGGTTGTAGTTTTCCAGTTTAGTGAGCAAGTGATAAATTTGCTCACCTGAGGGTTCAGCGGTGGTTTTGACCTGGTAGCGCTGAATAATCAGACTGTTTTTTTCCCGCCTGCACCAGCTATCCTTATGCAAATCGTCACAAAGTTCAGGATTATTCTTACAAATAGTGGCGGGGTTACCGCCGTTATCACAGCCACTAACCCATGCTATAAGGATAAATGATGTAATTATTACTAGATTACGCGTCAAAATACGCTCCACATGGTTAAATCTGTAATTTAATTAGAGATTTAGCGAAAATCTCCTACTAGCTTGAAGCTGCAGTTTTCATTACAATAGCGCCGACCAAAGAGGGGCAGGTTAGCTGTCATAAATATGATTATTGGTCTTTTCTTTTTGTTACTCAAACCTTTCCCGTTAATTTAAGTGGAAAAGTGAGATAAAGGATCTGTAAATGAGCGCTGATAAACACCTACAAAGTTGGCAAGAACGCTTCGAACTGGCAGAGGCCATGCAGCCCCTGTTGGGCAAGTTGTATCGCAATCAGGGCGTAGAAGTGGTGGTTTATGGTAAACCCCTGCTGATCGCCTCCACTATCGATATTATCAAGGCCCATCGTCTGGTTCGTCGCCATGTGGGCGACAAGCTGCGCCTGCGTGAGAGCTTCCCCTTCGTAGAAGCCCTGAGCAAACTGGATGTCAAACAGTGCAAAGTGGATATAGGTAAACTGGCGGTTAAGTACTGGCGTAATCATACCGATGGCAGCGAAATCGAGGCTTATATGAGCCGCGAGCTGGCCAGTGCCATTGAAAGCAAAGATGAAGTTGAACCACGCAACGTCGTACTGTACGGCTTCGGCCGTATCGGTCGTCTGCTGGCCCGTCTGTTGATCGAAAAAACCGGTCGCA
Source organism: Shewanella sp. MSW (assembly GCF_007636515.1). Taxonomy (NCBI): domain Bacteria; kingdom Pseudomonadati; phylum Pseudomonadota; class Gammaproteobacteria; order Alteromonadales; family Shewanellaceae; genus Shewanella; species Shewanella sp. MSW. Next base: position 153,542 of record NZ_LVDR01000007.1, on the reverse strand, counting down.
GCAACAAGTTGCGCCTGCGCGCTATCGTACTGCGCGGTGGCCGTAAGGGCGATCTGGAAAAACGTGCCAGCCTACTGCGCCGTGATTCAGTACACGGACCTTTTAACGGTTCGGTTGAGGTGGATGAAGAGAACAACGCCATCATCGCCAACGGTACTTATATTCAGGTGATTTACGCCAACTCACCCGATGAAGTGGATTACACCAAGTATGGTATTACTGATGCCTTGGTGGTCGATAACACAGGTATCTGGAAAGATGAAGACGGTTTGGGTCTGCACCTTAAGAGCCCTGGTGCATCCAAGGTTCTACTGACTGCACCTGCCAAAGGCAGTATCAAGAACATAGTCTTTGGTGTTAACGACAGCGATATTCTGCCGGAAGACGTTATTGTTTCTGCTGCCAGCTGTACCACCAACGCCATTACGCCTGTATTGAAGGCCGTTAATGATAAGTACGGTATCGAAAATGGTCACGTGGAAACTATCCACTCGTATACCAATGACCAAAACCTGATTGATAACTACCACAAAGCCGACCGTCGTGGTCGCAGCGCGCCGCTGAATATGGTGATCACCGAAACCGGTGCCGCCAAAGCCGTTGCCAAGGCCTTGCCGGTGCTTTCCGGTAAGCTGACCGGTAATGCGATTCGGGTGCCGACTCCTAATGTGTCTATGGCCATCATTAGTCTGAACCTGAATGCTGAAACCAGCAAAGAAGATATGAACGCGTATCTGCGTGATATCGCGCTGCATTCAGAGCTGCAAAACCAGGTTGACTTCACCGAGTCTACGGAAATCGTTTCTTGTGATCTGGTGGGTTCACGCTACGCCGGCGTGGTTGACTCTCAAGCCACTATCGCCGATGGCAAGCGCGCCATCCTCTACGTATGGTATGACAATGAGTTTGGTTATAGCTGCCAGGTGGTGGGTGTAATGCAGAAGATGTTAGGTCTTAACTACTTGTCTCTGCCATTGTCTGAAGATTAATTCCGACTCTTAATAGCCAAGGCCCGGTCTGAGTACCGGGCCTTGTTATATCCAAGCCTGAATATTATTGGATTCACCTCGGACCGTTTGAGAAGTGATTTTAGAGAGGCGTTGTACAAGGTTTTTTAGGATGTCATTTGATAGGGAAGGGAGTCGACAAGCTACTGAATCAGATTGCATTTTAATCATTTTGACCGGAAATAGTCCCCTGTTGAGTAAATTGCCAGCATTCAAGCCATTTTGATATAAAAATGCTTATTTGCCGATTGACTCCCGCCCTTAAATCGGTAGAATGCCATTCCGCAGTCAGGGGATAAGACTCTGGCTTTCGCTTGGATAGCGGAACTGGTATGCGACATTAGCTCAGTTGATAAAACAAAAGGTCGGTACCTTTGTTGATTGTCAACTCGGAAGATGAAGCAAACAAGCGATGCGACATTAGCTCAGTTGGTAAAACAGAAGGTCGGTACCTTTGTTGATTGTCAACTCGGAAGATGAAGCAAACAAGTGATGCGACATTAGCTCAGTTGGTAGAGCGGTACCTTGCCAAGGTACAGGTCATCGGTTCGAACCCGATATGTCGCTCCAATCCCAGCCTTACGGCTTGGGGCGCGATGGCAGAATGGCTATGCTGCGGATTGCAAATCCGTCGATCTCGGTTCGACTCCGGGTCGCGCCTCCACTCTTTCAGCGACGATGAGATATGCTCCTTGTCGCACAATTTGCCCGAGTGGTGGAATCGGTAGACACAAGGGATTTAAAATCCCTCGCTGGTAACAGCGTGACGGTTCAAGTCCGTCCTCGGGTACCATATTAAAAAAGAGGCCAAGCAAATTTGCGGCCTCTTTTTTATTTCCATAGCTAGCTTTCCGAATATTTCCCTAGATGGCTACCCAACAAAGGTAACCCTCTTTTTCAATCACGTTTTAACATCAAGCGGCTATGCAGCCATCTAGAGTGATTGCTCATGATCAATCATGTAGTGGTTCATGATGGTAAAACTACCGCCATGTCCTCCTTGGTATAAATCATCAAAAAATAACAGCTATTATACGGCCTGCCTTGATGAGTTCGCCCCTTCGCAACGATATGGCAAAGCCTGCGTAAATCGTATTCCCCTCATGTGAAATGAAGATCAATTTTTTCGACCCATTATTAACTGAACGGCATTGGCTTGATGTGGTCAATAATTCTGGCTCAAGTCTATGATGGCACCGCCCTTTGGGCTAAACAGTTGCTGATGTAACCTGGCGGCAAACTCATCTGTCATTCCCGAGATATAGTCTGCTATTACTCTGTGGCTGTTTTCGCCCTTGTTGTTGGCTTGCTGCCAACGAGATTGTGTGTTGTGAGGCAAAAGCCTCAGGGGATCCGAGGCAAAGGCTTCAAACAGCTCCATCACTATCTGTTGCCCCTTGTACTCCAGCATCTGGATCTCGGGCTTACGTACCACATGTTTAAGTACAAACTGCTTCAATAGTTCCAATAGCTCGGCAAAGGCCGGCTCCAACTTGGCACTGAATCTCAGCAAGGGTTCGGCAAAGTCCGGAGTTTGGTCGATTCTGATGGCGGTTACCAGCGCATTTACCAAGGTTCCTATGGCATCCTTACGCAAGTGATGTTTGCGGGAAAACAGCTTGAGCTCAATATTCCCGAGCTGGCTTTGGATCCATTCATCCTCAATGGCTTGCAGCGGTGCACGCATATCCTCATGCCAATTGGAGCAGGTGACAATTCCCATCACTATGGCATCTTCGAGATCGTGCACCGCATAGGCGATATCATCGGCCAGCTCCATAATGGTGCAGTCGAATGATTTATAGCGGGTGCGATGGTGCAGCCCTTCGCCCGGGCTATAGTGGCTGAGAAAGCCTTGCTTGTCTTTACTATCCAGCGGCTCAAGCACCCAATCGAGGATAGCTTCATCATCATCGAAAACCCCTTTGACCGGCGGCCATTGGCTCGGCCTTAACTGACGATAGTGACTCAGTTCCGGCTGGGGTCTATCGACTCTCAGCGTACGTACCGGCGCTGGATATTTGAGTACACCGAGCAGGGTACGCCGGGTTAGGTTCATGCCAAAGTGTTCGGTATAGGGTTCGAGCCGGGTAAGAATTCTGAAGGTCTGGCCATTGCCTTCAAAGCCGCCGTGCTCACGCATCATGTAGTTGAGCGCCACCTCACCGCCATGGCCATAGGGTGGGTGGCCGATATCGTGGGCGAGACACAGGGCTTCGAGCAGACTCATGGAATCGAGCAAAAAGGCCATTTCGGGATAGCGCTGCTTCAGCTGGGCGGCTATGCCCGTGCCTATTTGCGAGACTTCCAGTGAGTGGGTCAGGCGGGTGCGGTAAAAGTCGTTCATGCCCACCCCAAGTACCTGAGTCTTGGCCTGTAAGCGCCGAAAGGCGGCAGAGTGCAGAATTCTGGCTCTGTCTCTCTGATAGGGACTGCGATTATCGTCGCGGCGCTGACTGTTATTGGGCTCGCGCCTGGCTTGCCAGTGGGCTTGGCTCATAATATCTCCTGCTAGAGCAGTTGATTGATCTCATCCAGATCCAGGGTGAAACTGGGAATAAAATGCTCGCGAAAATACGCCACTGCCGGGTCGGGGTTGGCATCCAGCATGGTTTCGAGTCGCTTGCGGGCACTATTGAACTCGTTGTTGCCTGCACGCTTTTCTTCGAGACACTTAAGATAGGCGCACAGAGTATCGGCGGACTTGACCAACTTGCGATGGCTGAGCTCGGCGTTATCACTGATAAACAGCGAGCGGTAGTCGTCACGAAACTCTTCGGGCACCATCTCCAGCAGCCTGGCTTCGGCTATGGCTTCAATCTTCTTGTATTCGGCTTCTATCTCGGCATTGAAGTATTTGACCGGAGTGGGCAGATCGCCGGTAAGAATTTCGCCGGCATCGTGAAAGATGGCCAGGGTAGCGGCGCGATCGGGCGAATACTGACCATTGAATTTACGGTTACTGATGATGGCCAGCGCATGGGCCACCATGGCGACCTGCAATGAGTGTTCCTGCACATTCTCGGGGCGGACGTTATACATTAAAGGCCAACGCTGAATTAACTTCATCCTGGCCAGGTGGGCAAAAAGGTGACTCATACAACTTCTCTAAGTTTTTGCGCGTTTCCCTTACTTTACCTCAGTGGTTAAAGGCTGTCAGTGCCGGGCGGCGATAAAAAAGCCGCCTCGACGGGCGGCTGGCATTTGTTATTGGCGGTAGTACTCGAGGAAGTCACCGAAGGCGAGCAGGGCCCGCTGTAAGTCTTCCTTATGAGGAAGAAACACCACTCGTAAGTGATCCGGCTCTGACCAGTTAAAGGCAGTGCCCTGTACCAAGAGAATTTTCTTATCTTTCAGTAGATCCAGCACCAGGCGCTCATCGTCCCTGAGGCCGAAACGCTTGCTGTCGAGGCGAGGGAATGCATACATGGCACCCTTGGGTTTCACCACGCTCACGCCGGGAATTTGATTGAGTAGCTCATAACAGATATCCCGCTGTTGGGTCAGGCGGCCATCTATGGCGGTAAGCTCATTGATACTTTGATAACCACCTAATGCGGTTTGAATCGCGTGCTGATTGGGCACGTTGGCACAAAGGCGCATAGAGGAGAGCATCTCCAGCCCTTCAATATAACTTCGCGCCGCCTTGAGATTGCCGGACAGCATCATCCAACCGACCCGGAAACCGGCGGCTCTATAGGCTTTGGAAAGGCCATTAAACGTCACTGTGAGAATATCGTCCGACAAGCTGCAGGCCGGGATATGCACAGCGCCATCGTAAAGAATTTTGTCATAAATCTCATCGGCAAACAGTATGATGGAGTGTTGCCGGCACAACTCAACAATCTCCAGCAACAGCTCGCGACTGTATACGGCACCGGTTGGATTGTTGGGGTTGATAATCACAATTCCGCGGGTTCTTGGGCCAATCTTGCTCTTGATATCCTCAAGATCGGGAAACCAGTCGGCCGCTTCATCGCAGCGATAGTGGCGCGCCTTGCCGCCGGCCAGGTTAACCGCCGCGGTCCATAGTGGATAGTCAGGGGAGGGAACCAACACCTCATCATCGGTATTGAGTAGCCCTTGCATGGCCATCACTATCAGTTCGGAAACACCATTACCTATATAGATATCTTCAATATCGACACCGAAGATCCCCTGGGACTGGTAATGCTGCACTATCGCCTTACGGGCAGAAAACAAACCTTTGGACTCACAATACCCTTGAGCCGATGGCAGGTTGAGGATGACGTCACGAACTATCTCTTCCGGGGCTTCAAAGCCAAAGGGGGCCGGGTTACCTATATTGAGTTTAAGAATACGATGCCCTTCATCTTCCAACCGACGTGCTTCTTTATGTACCGGTCCTCGAATATCGTAACAAACACTGTCGAGCTTATTGGATTTGATGATTGGCCGCATTACTACCTCGAAACTGGCTGATATGAAAGAGTTTAACCTTCGGCACGATACCTAATTTAAAGCATCTTAGAAAGGGGGGGTGAGCCATATTTTTTGCTTTTAACAGAATTTTTATCTTTTCACGTCAAACAAATATGCCAGTTAAAAGATGATGCGACTACAACCTGATTGGATATCAGTATTTAAAACTGCTTAATCGCCAGAGTGCTGGTGATTAGCACAAAACTCATTTGACATTGTTTAAAATAAAAAGGCAGTTTAACTGAATGCTTATATGTCAATAACGCTAAAAGAGCTTAAAATGTGCATGTAAAAGCTATTGAATCATATAGAAATTTTTTGGCAATTGCCTGCAAGGTCAAAATTTGGGCTGACTGATTCAGATTATGGTTGACTCATATGCAGTTGAGCATTATTTTCTGCGCGATGTTTTTAGCAAGGCTCCAACAAAAGCGACCAGTTGTTACTGTCCGTCTGGCGGAAAGCCGTAAATAAAGCAGTTGTTTTGGCGGTGTCTTGAACGCCCCACATGACTTTATAGGGCCGTAAGGCCATCTTTTTGAGGACCTAAGTGCATGTCTGAGCCGACAGCGTTAAGTCTTGTTCCCCCCATTGTTGTATTGGTGCTGGCCATTTGGCTGCGTCGTCCCATTTTGGCGTTGATCATAGGCGCGGTCAGTGGTCTGTTACTTTTGGATCCCAGTCAGGTACTGAATAACTTCGCCGATATTTCACTCAAAGTGATGGCCGATGAGACCATAGGTTGGTTAATCCTGGTGTGTGGCAGTTTCGGTGCCCTGATTGCCTTATTGGTGCGCACCGGCGGTGCCTTGGCCTTTGGCCGCAAGGCAATTAAGTTAGCCAAGGGGCCGCGCTCGTCCCTGCTAATGACCTTTGTACTTGGCCTGGTTATCTTCATTGATGATTACCTGAATGCGCTCACGGTCGGTGAAACCATGAAACGGGTCACCGACAGATTCAAGATCTCCCGTGAGATGCTGGCCTATGTGGTCGACTCTACCGCTGCGCCAGTGTGCGTGTTGGTGCCGCTATCTACCTGGGCGGTCTTTTTCGGCGGGCTCTTGGTCAACAACGGAGTGGCTGCCGAAGGTGAGGGGATCCAAATCTATATGCAGGCAATCCCGTACATGTTTTATGCCTGGTTGGCAGTTGCCATGGTGCTGTTGGTGATTCTCGGAATAGTCCCGGCCATAGGGCCAATGAAAAAAGCACAGCTTGCTGCGGCTGCCGGTAGTCCAGCCAAAGAACAAACAAATTTTGATGAAGTCCAGACCTTGGATGAATATGCCGTGCGCGCGATGGAAGAGGAGTTTGAGCTGGCCGATAAGCAAGGACAATTACATAATTTCCTGGTACCTATTTTGCTGTTGGTTGGCTTTACCGTCTACTTCGATATCGATGTATGGAAAGGCTTGTTGGCAACCTTGGTGATTACCTTGCCATATTACGCGGTACAGCGTTTGATGCCCTTGTCCGAAATGATGGATCAGATGATAGATGGCTTCAAGAGCATGCTACCGGCTATAGGCACTGTTATCGCCGCCTTTGTGTTCAAGGATGTTTGCGACCAACTGCTGCTACCTCAGTATGTCATCGACTCCCTGAGTCCCTTTATGACACCTAAGCTCTTGCCGGCAGTAGTATTTGTAGCCATGGCAATTCTGGCCTTTGCCACAGGTTCCAGTTGGGGTATTTTTGCGGTAACCATTCCTATTGTAATGCCGCTGGCGCAATCTGTTGGTGCCGATATCCCCTTGGTGATAGGCGCCTTGTTGTCAGCTTCATCCTTTGGTAGCCAGGCATGTTTCTACTCAGACTCCACCGTCCTTGCGGCGCAAGGCTCCGGCTGTAATCTGGTAAGTCACGCAGTCACTCAACTGCCTTATGCCTTAATCGCAGCGGCACTGACTTTTGTTGGCTTTATCATAGTGGCTTGAGCCCTAACCTGAACTCTAAACAGTGACCTAAAATCCCCGGGTATGTCCTGGGGATTTTTGTTTTCTGCACATCCCAGACGGTTTTTATTCGAGTCTGTGAGGCTCGTTATGTGTTCTTATGCTTCCCATTGGGAAATGACAGATTATAATTAAAAAAACCGATGACAACGCCATCGGTTTTTTTAATTAATATGTTCTAACGCAGCCAGTACTCAGCTTAGGTTTCATCTGCTACAGAGTTACCTGTTTTGCTCGCGTGAGGTTTGCTGTTTGGCAGCAACAGGTTCATCAATATAGCTACGATACCGCAAAGGCTGATGCCGGTCAGGCTGAATGAACCGATACCGAAAGCCATCCCCCCGATACCGAATACCAGTGTCACTCCAACGATAGAAAGGTTGCGAGGTTCGCTGAGATCCACCTGGTGTTTGATCAATGAGTTGAGGCCCACTGCAGCGATAGAGCCGAACAACAGACACATGATACCGCCCATTACAGGTACCGGAATGGTCTGCATCAGAGCCCCCAACTTGCCGACGAAGGCCAGCAAAATAGCAGTAATGGCTGTCCAGGTCATAATTCTCGGATCAAAGTTGCGCGTCAGGGTTACTGCGCCTGTGACCTCAGAATAAGTGGTATTGGGTGGGCCGCCAAAAGCGGTAGCTGCTATGGTGGCAACACCGTCACCGGCAAGAGTGCGATGTAAGCCGGGCTTTTTCAGGTAATCTTTACCGGTAACATTGGAGATAGCCAGAATATCCCCTATGTGCTCCACCGCCGGGGCGATGGCAACCGGGATCATGAAGGCTATGGCGTGCCAGTTAAATTCGGGAGCGACGAAGTTAGGCATGGCCAGCCAGGCGGCTTCGTGTACAACATTGAAGTCCACTATGCCGTAATACAGACTCAAGCTGTAACCGACTATAATGCCGGCCAGGATCGGCATCAGCCTCAGCAGTCCCTTGGCAAAGATGGCCACGGCTATGGTGGTCAGGAGTGATGCCAGAGAAACAAATAGCGCGGTATCTTGGGCAACAAGCACCTGGCTGCCATCTCCACTTTTACCAAGCGCCATATTCACCGCAACCGGTGCCAGGCCGAGACCTATGATGATGATAACCGGCCCCACAACCACAGGGGGCAGAAGCCTCATAATAATGCCGCTGCCACGCAGCTTTACCACAGAGGCCAGCATTAGGTAGACACAGCCGGCTGCCATCAACCCGCCCATGGTGGCAGGGATACCCCAAGTTTGGACGCCATACATAACAGGAGGAATAAAAGCAAAAGACGACGCGAGGAAAACAGGGATTTGACGTTTGGTGATCAGTTGGAATAACAGGGTGCCGAATCCGGCGGTAAACAGGGCTACGCTGGTATCGAGGCCGGTGAGCAACGGCATCAGCACCAGGGCTCCGAAAGCGACAAATAACATTTGTGCGCCTTGCAGAGGACGGGCAAGGTATTTCATTTTTTTATCCGTATTGTGGTTAAACCGGCCAATATTACCAGATGGCCACAAAGCGTGGGGGGCTATTTGCCGTTTTAGATCAAATTTTTCACAATTTCCACAGTTGAACCCGAGATGAACCAAGAGGCAGGTTTTTCATCTCCACCGGCTCGCCAAGTGGGGCATATATGATACACTTTTGCCATTCCGACCACTTTTTACCGTCGCAAAGATGCTGAATTTATTTGTAAAGCCAGTTGTTTTTCTTTCCCTGTTCTGCGCCACGACTTTGGTTCAGGCTGTTGAGGTTAAACAGCTGGATGAAGCTACTGTAGCCGTTGGGTCCAGATCCAGTGCCGAGAAGAGCAAGGGGCTCAAGAAGGCATTGGAAGATGTTATTTTAAAAAATTCCGGCTCACGCAGTGCTCTCGAAAGCCCGGAGATCCAAGCCAAACTTGCCAATGCCGATGCCCTGGTCAGTCAGTTTGGTTATCTTGATACTGAAGAAGGGCTCAAGCTAAAAGCTAATTTCGAACACCGGAAGATAGTCGACATGTTGCGTGAAGCCGGCTTGCCTGTATGGGGCAAACAGCGTCCCTTAACTCTGTTTTGGCTCAGTACGGATATCAACAATGAAAGAGTTATCCTAAGTGATGACTCAAGCGCTGAAGAGCGCAAGGCGTTTGCCGATGCTTCGATGGAACGTGGTGTGCCGCTGATGTTTCCTTTGATGGATCTTGATGATTTGATGCGTATCAATGTCAATGACGTGCGCGGTTTATTTGCCGATACTGTTGCTACCGCCTCAACTCGCTATCAGGCGGACTTCTTTGCGATGGGCGCACTTGAGGCAAATGGCAGTGAATTTAACTATCAATTGGTACTTTATCCCAAGACGGATATCAGTCAGTCCTTCGGCCAGCCTCTGCTCAATCGTCAGGGACAAGCTGCCAGTAAAGACGAGGCTGTGGCCGAGATGATGTTGTCACTGTCCGATTACTTTGTGTCCCGGTACGCCATAGCCGACTCTGGGGATGGTTTGCTGAGCAAGGTACGTTTTACCGGCATCAGCCAGATGAAGCAGTTGGTGGAAATTGAAGCGTTTCTCAATCAACTCAGCGCGGTGCGTGAAGCAAGCCTTAGCACTTTGCAGGGTGATAGCGCTACTTTTAAGGTGCAACTTTTTGGCTCGGAAGACGACTTGAAAAACCTGTTGCGTTTGGAGCCTCGGTTATCTTCGGCCCAGAGCGGTTTTCAAGATGTCGCCGACGGCCAGGGTTACGATAGTTTTAACTCATTGCCGCAGGCATCCGAGACCACAAAATTCAACGAGAATGTGAGCCAGCCCTTAGGTCCTTACCAGTGGCACAGCCGTTGAGGTTTTAACCGCGGCGCCAGTCATGCTAGACTTGGCGCCCGCATTTTTGATTGACCGCGATTGGGAACGATCCTGAGTGACACAAAACTCACCCTTGCAACTTTCACTGCCCGTTCACTTGCCGGACGATGAGACTTTTAACAGTTACTATCCAGCGGCAGGAAACGATGAACTTATCCAGACTCTGAGAGCCTGTGCCGAAGGCCACAGCCAGGGAGCCGTTTATTTATGGGGACCGGTAAAATCGGGTAGAACCCATTTGATGCACGCCGCCTGTGCTCACGCCAATGAGTTGGAACGCAGCAGTTTTTATATTCCTTTGGGTATTCATGCCAGTATCTCCACCGCTTTACTTGAAGGGTTGGAGCAGCTCGATCTGGTTTGTATTGATGATGTCGATGCGATTGCCGGCCATCCTTTATGGGAAGAGGCGATATTCGATCTCTATAACCGGGTAGCCGAACAGAAACATTGTGCTCTGGTGGTCAGTGGCAGCGCGGCCCCCATAGATGCCGGTTTTGCCTTGCCGGATCTGGTCTCAAGGATGCAGTGGGGACTCAATTATCAGCTCCAGCCCATGGCCGATGAAGAAAAGTTGGTGGCATTGCAACGTCGCGCTGCCATGCGTGGCCTACAGTTACCGGAAGATGTAGGCCGCTTTCTGCTTAATCGTTTAGCCAGAGACTTACGTACCCTGTTCGATGTACTGGATAGGCTGGACAAGGCGTCTATGGTTCATCAACGTAAGTTGACCATTCCCTTTATCAAAGAGATGCTACGGCTTTAGTCTTTAAGTCGCTAAAGATAGTAAAAAAGCGCTGCCCTAGAGCAGCGCTTTTTTATACTATGACAAACTAAAATAACAATCAGTGTCTGTTTACACCCACAGGAGCTCTGTGGCGATCGCCACTCAAACGCAGCGGCACTTGAGTTTGTTCACGCTGTTGTTGATGCTGGATATTGCTCTTTGGCGCCATAAGTGTGGGTGATATGCCGAGGTTGGCTGCCCAACTCAAGCCTGGTTGCATCTGCAGCGGCGCCGGCAAACTATCCAGCAGCAGCTGATTATTGAGCTCAGGCATCATCTCGCTCAACACCAAACCTGTTCGGTTTCTAAGTTCGGTGGCACCGATCCGTCCCCGTTGGCCCCAGTCGACACTGATGCTGTTTGCGGTCACGGTTGCGGGTTTGTCTGTGACAGCCACATCCCGCTGTACCCCAAGGCGGTAACTCATCATGGCTTCTTCAAACAGCATGGCGGCATCTTCCCTGGAGGTACTGTAGTTGTAAAAGTCATTGGCTCTGTCGGCAAAGAAGAAGCCGCTGACATCCCCGGGCGAGTATGCCTTTTGGGTCGCTGTGGCGGTTTCGCCCATAAAGCTTACGCTGGCCAGGGCTCTCATTTCTGTGCTATTAAGCGGATAAGCGCTGCTGAGCTGATCCGATATCAAGGCTTTTTGCGCCGTGCGCCGGTAATAATCATCCAGCAAAGTTGGTCCCTCAAGGCTTGAATGAACACTGCGCGGGAAAAAGTCATTGGCATGAGCCAACTCGTGGTATAGCAGCGAGGAAAGATCGGTAGTCAACTCACTGATAGGACGATTGCTGCGCTGGTTGCGATCACGATAGACAGAAGCATAATCGTTGTCTTTGACATAACGCCAGGGGATCAGGAACTGCAGCTCATTACCGAAACCGGCACGGTAATCCGGCGCTTCATTGATGCTGTCGCGCTCGGTTGCCGTCAACCAAAGATCTTCCGGATCCAGATAGATAGCACCTGTAACCACCCAGTAGAAGGACGGGCGGACATCGTAGCTTATCACCACGGCGGTGACAGATTGCAATAAGGTGGCAAAGTCACCATGAGAGTCCATTTGATCGATAAAGGCTTCAAAATTACGCCCCATCCAATCGTGGGATACCAGTACCCGGTCCATTATCGCTTGTTTATCACTGATGCCGGTGCCGACTTGTCCAATCAAGGGCAGGGTACTAAGCTGGCAAGCGCTCAACTGATTGGAATAAGTGCAGCGTTTTAGTACATCGGCATAGGGCGAGTTTCGCCTGTAGGCATGAGTGCGGGCAACTGGCGCATCAAAGTACTCTGAGGTAATTTGCGCTTCATCAGTTATCAGTATGCTGACTTCATCGCTTAAGATCTCGCCATTGACACTGGCGCTGGCTCGCAAGATCACCCCCGTATCCTGACTAACCCCGGGGGCGACAAATAAGGGACGCTCAAGATTGGACAAGTCCAGATTAAGGTCAGGCCCGGCAGCAATACACCAGTTGATATTGTTTGCCGCAGCGCCATTGACTCTATCCAGTCGTACGCTGACATTATTGCCTTCTACCACTTGGTGATCCTGGCGGATATTTAGGCCACTTCCCGCTGCGACTGTCAGGGTAACCGTCTCCTGCAGGCTGAGATCATTGCCGCTGACATTTAACTGAAAGCGGTAATCACCGCTTTGTGGCGGTACAAACGCCAGCACTGGGCTGTCATTGATGCTCATATCGACACCGGGCCCGGACAACTGCTGCCATTGGAACTGCATATTACGGCTGTTGAGCGTGCCCATAGTGGCAATAACACTGCTTTGCTGGCCGGCTAAATAACGGCTTTGCAACTTAAAAACCAGACCGGATGCTGTTGTTTGATTGTTGAATTCACTTTGTTGCTCACAGCGAGACAAGGCCTGAGGTGGAGTAACGACAGGAGGGATAAGGTCGCCGCCATTATCATTGCCACCACCGCCACAAGCGCTGAGCAATAGGGTACAGCTTAAAGGGAGGTAAGACAGTATCTTCATGGCACGACTCCACTTGGTTGACAGTTTGTTGTTGCTTGTTGTTGTTTTATATCAAAATGGTTGTAAACATTGGGCACTATAGCACGGGCCGTTAGGGTCACCAATAGTCCGGGGGATTGGGACTTTTGTAGTAGGAGAGCGGTGGCAGAAGCTATTTTGAAGCTCTGACATAGGTTTGGCTAAAGCTTGCCCCAGGCAAATAAGGTCAACATAGTGCAGCTTGTTTCATATCGAATGAGGGGAGGATCCAAGATTATGGTAAAATCGTCTGCTAATGGTTAGCTAACGAAGATGACTCAGGAGAAACAACATGGCCCGAGCTTGTGCCCGACACATTTTGGTTAAAACCCGTGAAGAGGCGGAAAAACTCAAGGCCCGGATCGCCAAAGGAGAGGACTTTGGCAAGCTGGCGAAACAATACTCTCAGTGCCCTTCAAAAAAACGCGGTGGCGATCTCGGGGAGTTTGGTCCGGGCCAGATGGTTAAGGCCTTCGATCAAGTGGTGTTCAAAAAGCCGGTGCTGGAAGTGCATGGCCCGGTCAAAACCCAGTTTGGTTTTCATCTGATCCAGACTATTTATCGTAATTAAGCTAAAGCTGCTGCGGTTTTCTGGCAAAGGCTCGATAGCATTGAGCCGTATCGCCGGCCAAAGTTCTACAGGTTGTGACTTCATCTTTCAGGTCGACAAAGTCTTCCAGCAGCTCCTGCAACTGCATGGGCGTGTGATAACACATAGGAGTACCCAGCCCTGAGGTGAAACGTTTCGCAATGGGGGCGCAAAACTCACTCAGGTGGAACAAGCCACCCGGCTTAAGCACGCGTTTTAGCTCCAATATGGCGGCTTTTTGCGCCATTTCAGATGACATGCAGGTTAAAACGGCGCAGCTCAGCACTACATCGAATGTTTCATCGGCAAAAGGCAATGGAAGTTGTGGCAGCTGAATTAAATTGATGTCCGGGTACAGACTGAGGCCGCGCTTTATCATGGCGGTTGAGGGATCGACCCCCAGCACTTCAGGATAGCCTAACTGTTTCAGCTGCTTGGCTATCCGGCCATAACCGCATCCAAAGTCCAGTATTCTGGCGTCGGGTTTTACCAAGTGGCAGAAGCGCTGCACATCGATTTCCAGATTGAAATTGACCTGATTGGCAACCTTATCCCAAAGCTGCGCCGTCATTGCTTATCCTCATCAATAATGGAAACTTTATTGTTTAGGAACAAAGAGTTTGGCACCAGGTGTGTCACACCGTCATCCTTCACCGTGATATAACGCAGATTGAGATCCACCACAGTCCCCCTGGAGCCGGTAATATCGATTTTATTGCCCAGCTTTATCGGCTTATAGAGCACTATCATAATACCGGCAATCAGGTTGGAGGTGGCGTCTTTGAGGGCGAAACCCAGCGCAAAGCCAGTGAGTCCGAGGCCGGCAACCAGGGCGCCAACATCAAAGCCCAACTTGGATAAGGCCAAGACAGCGCCGATAAATATCAGTACCACGCGCTGGGAGTTGGAGATCAAGCGAAACGATTCGCTGGCCGCCGAGTCAAAGCGGGCGGCCACTTGTTTCAGGCAACGGTCGATAATCAGGCTGAACACTGCAAATGCGGCAAACACCAGGATTGCCTGAATGACATTCTCATTCATTTTCTGCTCCGAATAATAAAACCCTAATCGCTGAAATTTTCAGCTTGGTGCACAAAGGCATGCCAAACCGCTAAAAATATCAAATTCCGAGATAGAGACAAGAGTCAACCCATTAATTTCAGTGACTTAATTGGGCTTGCTATAAAGCTGTTTACCCGCTTTAATACTGTCATTTCTTATTGAATTACCGAGTGCATCATTGTATTTGAAAATATGGCTGTGTATAAGGGGGTAACATTTTACAAGGACGAAAATCATGAAGGCTGTATCTGAGAATAAACGGGTTTTGCTGCTATTGCTGTTACCTGTAGTTCTCTTGCTGTTGTCATCGGAATTATTGTTAAGGCCAGTGACTTCGATGATAGTTAAAAAACAGTTCAAACTCATGGAAGAGTATCTTAGCCAGAGACAACGCTCCATCAATGACATTATCCTACATCAAGTACCTGAGTTTCATTTTGATTGTGGTCCGAAAGACGCGAAATTATTGCGGTCCCCTGAAAACTACAATCGTTATTTTCGGGTGATGGGGATTAAAACCAAAACCGGCCTTGGCTGCAGTTCGCTTGGCACAGATTTACTATTACCGGATCTTCCCAATGACACGTATGTAGGTCAAGGCTTTGGCCTGACCACCACAGGCGCCATGTATGATACCGAGCAGGAGCTCTTGGTTTATTTCAAAAGCAATGGCAATACCGCTTACTGGATTTTGGACAGCAGTTGGATCCGTGAGCTTATTAACGTTCCCTGCAGTGATTGTTTCTACATAGAGTTTAGGCATCATGCTCCAGGCTCCGAAGGCCTGGTATTTGAGCGCGGCAATCCTTCGGTACCCAGAGAAGCCAATGTGCATTTTTTCAGCGTGATGAACCAGCAGCAAATGGAGCAAAAACTCTGGTTTGGTGAGAAACTCGATGATTACGCCAGAGAAAAGATCTTTGTTTACGGTTTACCCTTGAGCATTTTACTCGGCGCGCTGCTCGCCGGGGCTTATTGGCTTTATCTGAGTTACCACAGTTCGCTCAAGAGCATGATCCAAAGAGGCATTGCCCGGCAGGAGTTTATCCCTTTTTATCAACCCATAGTCGATATTAATCAGAATAAAGTGGTCGGTTATGAAGTGCTGGTGCGCTGGAAGAAGGGCAAAGAGTTTATTCCACCTGTTGCCTTTGTTGAGCATGCAGAAGCCTGTGGCCTAATCATTCCCATTACCGAATCTTTGCTGCAGCAGGTACTGCAACAACTGCCGGAGCTGGAGAGCGGCACTTGGGTTAGCATCAACCTGGTGGCAGAACATCTGGAGCAGGCTCATGTCAGTCGCGTGCTGCAACAGCATAATTGGCCAGAGCCGGACAGACTTAAATTTGAGATCACCGAACGCTTGCCCATTGCCGACATTGATGCCGCCAAGCAGGAAATCGCCAGGCTGACCGAGAAGGGCTACAGCTTTAAAATTGATGACTTTGGCACCGGATATGGCGGCTTTAAGTATATTCAAACCTTGGGGATTGACAGCATCAAGATAGATAAGATGTTTATCGATACCATAGGCACCAACGATCTCAAGCGTGGTGTGCTGGATGCCATTATCGCCTTTGGTTTGGAGTCAGAGCTTGAGATAATAGTCGAAGGCGTGGAGACGGCGGAGCAGGTGGAGTACCTCAAAGAGCGCGGTATATTCCTGGTGCAGGGATACTATTTTGCCCGCCCCGTGCCGGTTGAGGATCTGAAAACCGTGAAATCAGGCGAAGCTTCCTAATGGCAGAAACCTTAGCGGCAAAAACCTTAGTGAAACCAGCTGCCCCTGAACTTGCAAGCGACTATTATCTGAGCAATTTTGAACTCTTGCTGGAGGGTAGCCGCCGCTATCTGGATATTTTGCCAAGCGAGCTTGCCAGGTTACGCGCGGCGTACCTGGCCTGCTCCAAACCTTCGCGGATGTTGCTGGTGCGTCTCTTGTCCCGTAAGGGCGAGTGGTTTCGCGCCGATAAGCTTAACTACCCGGAAATAGGGGCTTTGGAACCTGCGATAAAGGGGCTTGAGCAAGCGGAGCTTATCAGCACCACATTCCTGCCAAACACTGAAACCTGGCTCAAAGGAGTCACTCTCACCGAGCTGCGCCGGGCGCTTCTCAAACTGCAACAGAGTCAAGCCCCGGAGGGCAAAAACTGTCTTGGGGGCCTGGTCGATATTGCGCTGCATCTAGGTAAAAGCATGAAATGTGCCTCAAAGGAGACGCTGAAACGTACCCTGCTGGCGCTCGGGCCCCAAGACTCACAGTTATTGATTGACGAACTGAACTCTCTACTGGGCATTGACTGGCTTGAGCTTAAATGCCAGCGGCTTCTCGATGGCCTATTGCTACTCTATTTTGGCAACCGTTATCAGGATCTGAGCCAGTTTGTGCTCAGCGATCTTGGTTTGCAATGCTTTGAAGTCACTGTGCTGGACAAGGCCCACCGCGCCTATGACAGCCCAGAGCAGCTTAACGCTGCGTTGGCATTTGGCCTTATGAGTCAGCAGATAGAAGAGGCGATACTGGCCAAACAGGTGCTGGATATTCCATTGCGGCTTGAGCAGCTTAACGCCATTTCAGCAGTGCCCGAGGCTAACCCCTTACTCGAACGGCGCCGGCAAAAACTACTGACTCTGATAGGCCGCGAAGCCGAAAGGCAAGGCCAAACCACTCTTGCCATCAGTGTCTATTCGCAGTGTGAACATTGGCAGGCAAGGGAACGCCTGTGTCGCTGTCTGGAAAAACAGGCTCAGTGGCAGGCTCTGACTCATGCGCTGTTGCACCTTTGCGACCTTGCCGGTAATGAGAGTCAGTGGCAAATCATAGAACGTATTGGCAAACGCCTGCTTAAAAAGTTGCCAAATGGCAACGACAGCAAGTTTGCCTCACCATCAGGCCATGGTGAAACGCTTGATTCCTTGGCGCTTGAATCTTTGATGTTAAGGCTGCAAGCGCTGAGTGAAAGTGTGCCGGGTAGACTGGGTGCGCTGCAAACGATAATACTGCAACTTACTCCCAATGGTGAACGAGTTGAAATGCGTGTCGCTGCGCACTTTGAAGCGCTCGGCTACCGGGTGTTTTTTCTGGAGAATACCTTGCTTTGTGGCCTTTTCGGGCTGGCCTTTTGGGACATTATTTTTGCCCCCATTAAGGCGGTATTCGATAACCCATTTCAACGCAGCCCACGGGATATGTTCACCGAGGAGTTTGTTAGCCGCCGCCAAGAGGCCATCACGGCGCGTCTTGATGAAATCGCTCGGGAGCCCGGCGCTGTTATTTGGCGCCATTTTCAGCAAAAGCAAGGGCTGGCAAACGATTGGGTTTACTGGGAAAATCTGCCGCAACAGGCGCTGGAGCTGACGCTGGCGGCACTTTCCGGTGCCAGGCTCGCTCAGGTATTTGAACGTATGCTTGGCGATCTTAAGCATTACCGCAGTGGCCATCCGGATCTTGTGTTATTTGACGCCGAAGGGCGCATCAGTTGGCTTGAAGTCAAAGGCCCGGGCGATAAGCTGGCCGATCATCAAATATACTGGCTCAACTTCCTCAGTGACTTGGGAGAGGCCCGGGTTTGCTATGTCGACTGGGCAACTGCCGGCGAGTGTAAATAAGGTAAATAGCATTAAGGCAAGAATGATTGTTATTTAGTATTGACCAATAACAGTCAATTAACAGGCAGCCCAGTGGCGGCCTGCGCTATGTGGAAACCTTAATTGAAGTTCAGAGTCAGCAAGTCATCGCTCCATTTCGCCCGCGTCGTTCATATCTATGTCTCTATGGCACTGCTGCTGTTGATGCTGTTCTTTGCCGTTACCGGTATCACTCTCAATCATCCGGATTGGTTTATCCGCCAGGGCGGAGAAAGCCTGGCATCGGAAGAAGCCCTGCCGGGATTTTTGTTGCCGGTGAATAGTGAAGATCCGGATTGGCGCGACGCCACAGCGCATTGGCTCAGTAGCCACTGGGGAGTGGATGGTCACAGTGCCGAGTTCAGTGAAGATGAAGTGGCGCTGGTGCACAAGGGGCCGGGGCGCTATCAGAGCATTACCCTGGATCTGCTGGATGGGAAAGCCTATGTCGAGCAGATAGATTATGGTGTTATCGCAGTACTCAATGATCTGCATAAGGGGCGTAACAGTGGCACCCTGTGGGTCTGGCTGCTGGATCTTTGTTCAATTCTCATCATCCTGTTTTCCCTGACCGGTGCTTTCCTGCTGTTGCCTCAGAGCCGTAGATTGAAAAAATCCTTACTGGCCATGGCCGGTGTCAGCAGTGCCTGTGCCCTTATTTATCTGTTGTTTGTTCCCTGAGTTCAAAGTGACAAACGGCAAAGCACGAACTCGTGCCCCTACCTTTGGTGTGTTGTGAATGGAGAATGTATGAGTGGCAAACCTTTGAAAACCAGATTGTCTCTGTCTCTGGTGGTATTACTGAGTAGCAGCTTAACTCTGGGGCAGGCCAATGCCGATTCGTTGGAGATTAATCTGATACTGCCGGAAATCACCACAGGCCAATACCACAGGCCTTACACAGCCGTGTGGGTGGAAGATGCCAAAGGGCAGAGCGTGCGAACTTTGAGCCTTTGGGTCATGCAGGAAGGCGAGGGATACAAGTGGCTGAAAGACATTCGTCGCTGGTGGCGCAAGGCCGGGCGGGATGACATGAACTTTGTCGATGCCATTGCATCGGCAACAAGGCCTGCGGGCAAGTATCCCATCAGCTGGGACCTCAAAGATGACCAAGGGGCTAAGGTTGCCAACGGTAAATATACCTTGCTGGTGGAAGTGGTACGTGAGCACGGCGGCCGGGATTTGGTACGGCACAAGTTTCAGCTCGACGGCAAGCCTTTCAAAGCTGAAATAGCGCCCACCATAGAAACCGGCACGATTAGCCTTCAATACCTAGTGGAGTAAAAGATGATGAAAACAAGCAAACTCTTGTTGGCCCTGGGGGCCTGTCTGTTGGCACAAACGGCGAACGCCCATGACAGATTTATACTGCCCAGCCAGTTCAATGTCTCGGCCGATCCCGGCAAAGGTGTGTGGATCACTTCAGATGTCAGCGCCAGTAACGAAGTCTTCCTGTTTGATAAACCTTTTGGATCTGAAGATGTGCAAATCATCACGCCGTCCGGCACCAAGGAGCGACCATCCTCAAGCTACCGCGGCAGCCGGAAGTCTGTGTTTGACTATCGCCTGACCGAAGACGGTACCTACAGATTCGAGAAAGAGACCCAGCCAAGATATATGTCGCGCTATAAGCTCACGGGCCAGCAAGACAGCATCCGCAGCCGTACTGACAAGCAAACCACCAAGGCAATGATGCCCAAAGGGGCGTACGATCTCGAAGGGGCGCTGTATTTCTCGCGTGTCGAGTCCTATGTCACCCTCAACAAACCAAGCGACAAGGCTTTTGAAGTGAAAGGGGAATACCTGGAACTCAAACCTTTGACCCATCCGGCTGACATAGTCGAGCAGGAGCCCACTGAGCTGCAATTCTATTTCCAGGGTAAAGTGATTGCCGGTGTGGAAGTCGCGATTGTGAAGGAAGGCACACTTTATCGTAACCAGAAACAGCAATTGACGCTGAAGTCAGACAAAGAAGGCAAGGTGAGTTTTGAACTGCCCAGCGCCGGCCGCTATATGTTGCATGCATCATTCGAGCAACTTAACGCCGATACTCGCCTTGCGGATAAGACAGTCAGTGAAATTTTCCTCACTTTCGAGGCCGGTTTGCAATAACCTAAATAGCCCGAAGCAGGCACTTTTAAGGCTTATCACCTTGTGAGTGCCTGTCAAAGTGAAGCTGTGGTGTCGCTTGCATTGCTGCTGTTTTAAGCTGCATTGGTTTTTGTGAGAACTGGTTTTTGTAAGAACTGTACGCTGTATCTTATGATTTGAACCTTCAATTATCTTGGAAAGCTTTCCTGCTTGGTTATCGACAACATAGTCAGTTCTTGGGCTAGGGAATGATGAGATTTCCGTTGAATCATTTCGAACTATCAATCCCCCCTTGGAAGTCTCGGTTTCAGGGGGGAACTTTCAGTTTTTGGTGCGTTTCTTGAGCCCAAGCCCCAACTCGCGGCCGCGTTTTCGGGCGTAGAAGGGCATGCTGATAAGCAAGCATGCGATCAACAGGCTCTCGATCAACGCAAACCACCATTCATTGCCCTGGGCTATATAGAGCAAGGTCAAGCCGTGCAGAAAATAGAGGCAAAGAATGAAGCTGGCCCAGGCAAAGGTATAGGGATTGCCTTTGAGGATCCCCGGTAGCGGCAGCAGCAAGGGCACCAGCCAAAGACTGGTAAACAGCAGTGAGTATTCGCTGTTGAGCCCCTTATCGATCAAGGCATAGGCCAACAAGGCTATCAGTAACAGATAGCCGCTCCGTGAGATTTGCAATAGCGCGTGACTGCTCATTTACAGGATCGCCAACACGTTTTCCGGTGGACGGCCAATGGCGGCCTTACCTTTGGCAAGCACGATTGGTCGCTCGATCAACTTGGGAGTGGCTACCATGGCGGCAATCAACTGGGCTTCTGTCAGCTCAGGATTATTCAACCCCTGGGCTTTGTATTCTTCTTCTTTGGTGCGCATCAGTTCACGGGCGCTGATACCCAGTTTGGCCAACAGTTCACTGATTGTGGCAGCATCCGGAACTTGTTTCAGATACTCGACAATCTGGATCTCGACGTCTTTGGACTCCAGCAGTGCCAGTGTTTCGCGGCTCTTGGAGCAGCGTGGATTATGGAAAATAGTGACCTGGGTCATGGGTTTTCTCTTTACCTTGGCTGAAAAGTGCGACGATGATAGCAAAAATCTGCGCAGACGTCAGGGGAAAGTGGCCCGGTGAACGGGCCAATGAAAACCTGCATAATCAAAGTTTAAGCAAACTATTTCTTCAATTCGTCCAGCGCCCTGTCGGCGATTCGGAATTGGCGTATCTTGGCCTCGATTCTGGCAATCTGCAGAGGCTGGCCATCGGCGGCCTTGTAGGCAAAGTTGAGCTGATCGATAGCCCCCTTATAATTGGCCCGCAGCGCCATGGATTCGGCATTGGAAAAGTGTTCCAGCGTCTTGTTACCGGTTTGTTTGTAAGCTTCGGTCAGCAATTGATAGGGTAAGGGATTTTGCTTATCCAGAAACGCCATATCCTCGAGAATAGGGATAGCCAGCTGCGGCTGTTTACTTTCGAGATAAACGCTGGCCAGGTTGGCGTTGATCACTTGAGAGGTGGGTTTGAGGCGTCTTTGGGCTTCCAACATCTTTATCGCGCCCTGATAATCGTTACGCTCCACCAGCAGATCGGTTTTGGTGTCGAGATAAAAGAGGTTGTCCTGATCTTTTTCCAATAATTGATCTATCAGTTGTTCAGACTGTTTGAAGTCCTTGAGGCGAAACAGTGCCAATGCTTTGCCATAGAGGGCCGCATCTTTAAAGGCGTAGTTGTGCTTGGCTAACTGGGTTTCAAACAGCGACAGTGCCGCATCGTCGCTATAGCTGGAAAAGCGCACCTGGATCCTGGCCTTGGCCAAATGGAAATTAAGGTTGTCTGCCACATATCTGTGGGGGTACTGAGCCGCGCGGTTACGGGCATCGGTTATCCGCGATTCGGGCAGTGGGTGAGTCAGCAGCATTTGCGGCGGCTTGGAGGTAAAGCGATAACGGGCTGCAAGTTTACCGAAGAAGTTGGCCGAGGCATTGGGATCGAAACCGGATTCCACCAGAATTTGCATGCCTATCCTGTCGGCTTCTTTTTCATGTAGCCGGGTATAGTTTATTTTGGACTGGGTCGATAATGCCTGAGTGGTGGCCAGCGCCGCCATCCCGGCCTGAGGCGCCGCTATGGTCAGCAAGATAGCGCCGAGTAGTCCGGCAATGGTGGCCGGACTGGCTTTCTCCTGGGCTTCGAGTGAGCGCGCCAAGTGCCTCTGGGTTACGTGGGTAATTTCGTGCGCCAGTACCGAGGCCAATTCACTTTCGTTGTCGGCGTTGAGAAACAATCCGGTGTGGATTGCCACATGGCCGCCAAAGAAGGCAAAGGCGTTGATTTCATCGTTTCGTAGCAGGAAGAAATAGAAGGGGGTCTTAACCCCGGTGGCATGCGCCACCAATTTATTACCCAGCTCAGTGGCGTATTGGCTCAACACAGGATCGGATAACACAGGCGCCTGGGAACGAATGACCCGCATATAGGCGTCACCATAGACCATCTCTTTTTCGAGACTGAAGGTATTGACGGCGGCGGTACCGAGATCCGGCAGGTCGTTATTGGCGAAACTATGGCTGGCGGTGGCGAGTAAAAGAGTTGTGGCACCGGCCAGAATGGATTGTCGAAACTTGGAAAAAGTCAAAGTACTCAAGCTGATTAGATTTCCTGTATGCCACTAATGCATAACTGCCTGGCTTGTGGTTTCAGTTGCAACTTAGGATAATAGCCGAGGTTTATGTTTAGCAAGCTCATCATGGTTTTAATTGATTTAACTCAGAGTCGTTGTCCCGAAGCCCTGGTCAAGGCCAAGATGGCGATGAAACGTTTGCTGCCCGGTGAAACTCTGTGTCTCTTGCTTTCAGACCCAGGATCGCGGCAGGATGTTCCCCGTTTCGCCAAAAAACAGGGTTATGATTGTCGGATAGCGTCCGATGAGTCGGCCGTTTTGCGTTTACATGTCTCAGTTGCCCAACAGGGTAGAAGCGCAGAATCTAACTAGACAGCTTCTTGATGAAGCGATAATCAAGATGGCGCAGCCATCATCAGCACAGGAATCCCGGATGTTTAGCTATTTGAGTCGTTGGTACCAAGCCCGCTTCAGTGATCCTCAGGCTCTGACACTATTGTTTATTCTGCTTGGCATTGCGTTGACCATCTACTTTGCCGGTGGTTTGTTGATGCCGCTGCTGGTCGCTCTGGTATTGGCCTTTTTGCTGGAGTGGCCGGTGGCACAAATGGCGAGGATAGGGGTAAGCCGCACTGCGGCCGCCTCTTTGGTATTGGTCCTCTTTATCGGCTTAATGATCCTGTTGTCATTTGGCCTGATCCCCAGCATCTGGCGCCAGGGGGCAGCACTGCTTAGCGATCTGCCCAACATGCTCGATAAGGGAATAATCCTGCTACAGGAGCAGGCGCAACAGTATCCGCAGTTTATCTCAACAGATCAGCTCGATACCATGGTGTCCGAACTCAAAAAATTGCTCGATACCCAGCATCTTTTGGATATTGCCACTCAGCTCCTCGGCTATTCGGCCTCTTTGCTGGTATTGATGGTTTACGCCATCCTGGTGCCGCTGCTGGTATTCTTCTTCCTCAAGGATAAAGATGAGCTGATCCGCGGCAGCAAGCGCTTCTTCCCCAGCAATCGTGAGCTGGCCCGTAAGGTTTGGTTCGAGATGAATCAGCAGATCTTCAATTACATTCGCGGCAAGGTGATTGAAATTGTGATTGTCGGGGTCGTGAGTTACGTGTTCTTCGCCCTGATGGATCTGCGTTATGCGGCGCTGCTCGGGGTGTTGACTGGACTTTCAGTGCTCATTCCTTATGTCGGTGCCACCTTGGTGACCTTACCGATTGCCCTGGTTGCCTTCTTCCAGTGGGGTGTCAGCCCCGAGTTCGGTTATTTGATGCTGGGTTACGGCATCATTCAGGCGCTGGATGGCAACCTGCTGGTGCCTTTGTTGTTCTCCGATGCGGTGGACTTGCATCCGGTGATCATTATCGCAGCAGTGTTGGTCTTCGGCGGCCTTTGGGGCGTTTGGGGCGTGTTCTTCGCCATCCCGCTGGCCTCGCTGGTCAAGGCTGTACTGAACGCCTGGCCCAACGCCGAAGCCGATGCGGCCAAAGCCGCTTTAGAGGCGCAAGCCGAATAAGGCGGTCAATTTCAAGTTAACTGATACAGGCGGCCTAAGGTCGCCTGTGTTTTTTCAATCGCTATTCATTCGGGCAACAAGTGGTTTCTGGCACTTGCCGCCAATGCCCTGAATACCAACGTGGTCTGCTTGGCCTTGAGGTTCCAGTGCTGCCAATAGAGTGGCACCCGCATCCGCATCATGGGTGTCAGCTCTATCAGGCGCCCGGATGCCAGCAGCGGCTGTGCTTGCAGATGGCCCACCAGTCCATAACCCAACCCTTGTAAAATCGCTTCCAGAAAGCCTTCCGATGAAGGTACTGTGTGTTGCCACCATTGTCCCGGCAGCATCTCGAAGTAGCGCTTCAAGTACTTTTCATGCAGCTTGTCGC
Organism: Shewanella sp. MSW; assembly: GCF_007636515.1. NCBI lineage: Bacteria > Pseudomonadati > Pseudomonadota > Gammaproteobacteria > Alteromonadales > Shewanellaceae > Shewanella > Shewanella sp. MSW. The sequence continues at coordinate 128,611 of NZ_LVDR01000007.1, read as the reverse complement.
GGGTGGAGAACACCACTGCCGGTGCCGAGGCAAGTGAGTCGGTATTCGGCAGACCGTCGAAATAACGTTCGGCAAACTCAGGCGTGGCCACACAGGCATACTCCATCACCCCGAGAAACTCGCTGGAGCAGCCGTTCATCGCTTGCCCCAAGGTGGTCACGCAGCCAACCGCTTCACCGTTTTTCAGTAGGTGATGAGTGTAAGACTCGTCATCCACAATCAGCTCCAACAGCCAACCGCGGCGGGCGAACATAGCACTGATAGCCGGCAGGAACCAGGTTGCCAGACTGTCGGCGTTCACCGCAATTCTCACTACAGTGGGCATGGCCGGATCGTCGGCGTCCATTTCGGCTCTGAGTTCAGTCTCCAGCAATTCGACCTGAGCATAGTGGCGCAAGAGCCGTTTGCCTGTTGGTGTCGGCACTACAGGGTTACTTCTGATGAGCAGCGCTTGTCCCACTCTTTCTTCCAGCTGCTTTATCCGCTGTGATACCGCCGATTGGGTCACATGCAGCCGTTTGGCGGCCCGCTCAAAACCGCCTTCGGCGACCACTACTGACAAAGCCTTGAGATGACTGTAGTCCAGCATAACGACTCCTTGGGTTAATCCTTGCTCGATTATAAGTTTTGCTAATGACCAATAAAAAACATTAGTTATATTAATTTTCTTGCCGGGAGTAAACTGCCGCCATTGAAAACCTTTATTGGTCGCCGATTATTGCGACGACCTGCTGTTGGAGAGATTATGCAAACCGCTTTCATTCAGGGCATGGGGATAGGTGCCAGTCTGATCATTGCCGTGGGAGCTCAGAACGCCTTTGTATTGAAGCAAGGCATCAAACGTGCCTATCCGTTTCCTATCGCCTTGACCTGTTCTTTGATAGATGCCCTGATGATTACTGCTGGGGTTGCCGGGCTTGGTCAGTTGATCTTGGCCGCACCGGCCATTAAACATCTGGCGAGCTTTGGCGGCGCAGCCTTTCTGCTGTGGTACGGCTTTAATGCGCTACGTTCCTCGTTCAAGAGTCAGGGGTTGCAGACCGGGGATACCGAAGCCGCGGATTCGTTTCGCAAGGCGATGATCACCACCTTGGCGATAAGCTTTTTGAACCCGCATCTTTATCTGGATACCGTGGTTTTACTGGGCAGCATAAGCACAAAGTTTGATACCGAGGTCAGGGGCTGGTTTGGTGCCGGTGCGGTGCTGGCTTCCTTTATCTGGTTCTTTAGTTTGAGCTTTGGTGCGCGCCTGTTGGCTCCCGTGTTCAGCCGTCCCGCGGCCTGGCGTTATCTGGACAGATTTATCTGGTTGACCATGTGGTCAATCGCCTTGGCTATCCTGTGGCCCTATTTTCAGGGAAGGGGTTTCTGAGGCAAGCTTAAGTATTTTGCAAAACACAAAAGCCCGCATCGCGGGCTTTTGTTATGGTTTGATTCAAACGAATGGACTAAGACTGAATGCTGGTTTGCAGCCCAGCAACAGGCTATTTTTGCGGCATGGCCCAGATACTGTCAGTCGGACCCTGGGTCGCTCGTTTAAAGGTTTTGAGTGCGCCAAAGGCAAAGATGGCGGCAAAACCGAATGCAGTAAGATCCACCGCCCAGGTGCCCGGGGTCTGCGGTGCCCAAATTCCAAGGCCGGGTGCCAGCAACGCCAGCATGGATGTCAGCGGCATTGCCACACAGACCAGCGCCGATAGTGCTTGCAGCGTTACCGCGGCTCTGGCAGCACCACGCCAGAAAGCATAAGCCAGGGCGAAAAGGAAACTGGCGTAGTAACTCCACAGATAGAGATGATTGATATTCTCTACATGAGCATATCCCCATTTGCCCAGCAACATGGCCAGCGCCACGCCTAACATTGAACCCAAGCAAATTCCCACAGTAGCGGCCCCAAGGAGCCTGACTCTTCTTGGTTGCTGTGGAATAGGCTCTCCCTTGCGCTGTTTACTGCGGCGCTTTTCCAGCCATAACAGATTACCGCTGTAAAACAGCATGGCACCACTCATTCCGAGGAAAAAATAGAGCCAGCGACCGGGATAGCCGCCGTAGGAGCCAAAGTGAAGTCCAAAGAATACCGAAACCATCCGGCCCCAAACGCCTTCTTCACCCGGAGTAAAGGTGCTGTTGCCCACCTCAAAGGTGTAGGGATTGATATAAAGGAAGTCTCCTATGGGGCCGCGCATCAAGGCTTCTTCGTTATACATGGCCATCCGGACCATGGGAGCCGGAGTATCCATACCCATATAGGTCAAACTGAGCGTCTGATAACCGGGCGCGAAGCTTTCGGCCCGAGCAACCAGTTCGGTTATCGGGGGCAGGGTGCTCAGTGAGCGCACTTCGCCCTTGGGCGCTTCACGGTTGAACATCGGCTTATCGCCGTAAACAAACTGCCCCAAGGCGCCGTACAATTGATCGTGAAACACAAACACCACCACAGTCACACTGATAATGATATGAAATGGCAGTGCGGTGATGCCAAGCAGATTGTGGCTGTCGAGCCAAAAACGATTGGGGCCTTTCTTGCGCCTTAAGGCAAACAGCGTTTTCACCAGAGTAGGCAGCAGGAAGATCACCCCGGAAACCAACGCCATAAAATAGAGAATGCCAGCAACCCCCATAAAATAAGCACCGAGCTGCTCGTGTCCCATATCGCCAGGAATACCGCCGGTGCGGTGCAGCTCATCTATCAAGCGTGCCAGTTGACTCTTGGGTTCCTTATGGGAGATGAGCTCACCTTGATTGTTTAAACTGGCATGCCAAAGCTCATCGCCCAGACCCCATTGCCGCTCACTGCCGGAGGCGTACCAACTCAAAGGCGAATGCTTGTCGCTGGCAAGATGAAGGCTGAAACCCTTACTTAACTCAGGGTGTTGCGCTCTGGCTTCACTGAGTAGTTGGTCCATCTGTTCCAGTTTCACCTGTGGCAAAATGGTTTGCGGCGGTGATGACCAGGCGGCAATCTCTTCCTTGAACATGGTCAGGGCGCCGGCATAAAAACCGATAAACAGTAAAATCCCGGCGAGTATGCCCACCCAGGTATGAAGTGTTTGATAAATTCTGAGAATATCGCTGCGGATCTGCATTTACTTAACCCACCATAGTAGCAGCCATGCAAGCACGTTGGCCGCCATTAGCCAGAAAATGGCGCGGCGGGCACTGTAGAACAAATAGCTGAAGCTGAAGAATGAAAGCCAGAGTGGCGCTATCAGCCACATATTGAATTGCACCTTATCTTTGGCATCTATTCCACCAGGCCCCACCCAGGCAAAGATACCACTGAGTGCTACTGCCAGGGCAAAGCCCAGCAAGGCGCCGGCAAGGGTTTTCCCCAGCCAATCAGGGCGGATTTTATCTTTTTTAATGGTTGTCATTCGTTGTCTCCCTTGAGCAGGGAAATAAAGGGCAGGGAGCCCAGCAGCATGGAAAGCAACATTAGCCAAAAGAACAGTGCGGCCGAAGCCGTCAGCAGTAAACCCCAGCCGAGCAGAGTCAGCAGCAATAATAAAGTGCCCAGTAGATTGGCCTGCCAGGGCAAAGGTTTGGCAAGCAAGGCCTGGTGTTTACTGCCTAAATAGATAAGCAGTGAACCCAGGGTCATCGCCAGGATCAACAGGAGGTACCACATGAGTTGCGATGTCCGAAGAATTAGTTTGATAAAGAATCGCAACATAGCACAAGTATCAGACCCGTTAAATGATATTTGTTCGCATTTACAATTAGGGCTGGCTTAAACACAGGCTACTGATATTAATGCTTAAACCTATGAACAACTCACATCAAACCTTTGAAATGATACTGGGGATGTGACCCCACATATGGTCGTGGCCAGGAAGTTAAGCCGCTATGTGGACTGGCACTGCATTTTTGATTGACAGCTGTTGTTTAAAGGCGCTGTAAGCCTTTCTTGGGAACATCTCCAATGGAGGGTCTAATGTGGAAAGAACTGGTATTCAGGGATGTCGTTCATAGCTCAATGCATTGTTGAGGTCACTGGAATTACCGGAGCCATTTGACCGGCAAATGGAAACTTAGCCTCTTGATAACTATGCCTCTTGATAACTATGTTGAATAGAGTAAAGCATCCGAGATCCTGGTTATTTCAGACCAGCCAGCTATAAGGTGTAGAGACAATCGCGATGAAGCAAGGGTTATGGGGAAAGCAACTCATAAGCTAAGTGGGACAAATTAATTAAATTGATGGGGCAAATCGTTGGCAAGTACTTAGTCTTAATGACGTCAGTAATTATCTGGCGTAGTTGCAAGATAAGCAATTCAGGACATTCTTGGTTATTGTATGTTTTACATGAGACAGGCATCCATGATGCAGGGTGCGGGGGCATGGATTTGTAGAGAAAGCAGAAAGAATAAAAGAATATATGTAGATAGATTCATTCAGACTCTATTTAACATAATATACATTGTGCGCATTTTTATGTGCAGCTGTTTGAAATCTGGAGTGTTATTACCGGTAATTCCAGGTTTAAGGCAACTTTTGCTCCTAAGCCACCTTAACCTCTGTGCAATATCCTTGGATTAACTCTCAATTCCTTGCAGTCGATCCAATGGTTTGGCGGATGCGCTCTGGTGCCTTTCTTCCTGACTGGTGTGCAGGTACTGCGATGTTGTGTCTATGCTTTCATGACCGGCGTCAGCTTGCACGTGTGATAAAGGTCGCCCGTTGAGATTGATGTCATGGGTGATCCCAGTATGACGAATGCTGTGCGCTGTGAGTTGCCGCATTTCATTGGCTTCACGGATAAAGCCATCCTTCTCGGCATCATCGGCGGCGCAGTTTATCAGAAACTGAATTTCATCCCGCAGTTGACGTATACCGAGGTTGGCATTGAGCACGCCGCTTTCCCGCCCTCGGCCGGCGGCGCGATGCCGTATAAACAGCGGCGTGGTTTCATTGGCTTCGGGATAATCGCTCAGTCCCAGGTGGCGCCGGTAACATTGCAGTGATTGCAGCAACGCCTTGGATACGGCTACGTTTCTGGCCTTGCCGCCTTTGCTCCTGGGAATATGAAAATACCAGATGCCACTGTGATTATGACGCTTGAATTGACTCATGGTTGGTGCATAACCGGCGCGGGCGGCAATTTCCGAGATCCGCAGATAACAGCCGTACATCAGGTTAATCAAGAACAGACTGCGTTGGTGTTGTGCCGGCAGCGTTTCCGCCAGTCGCTGTACGCAAGCCACAAGATAAGACCATTGCAACTCACTGAACACCTTAAGTTGCTCTTCGGCAGGATCTAACCTGAACTTACTCTTATTAGCAAAGCGGCTGTGATTGAGCCAGAGTTGCGCCGGGTTGCGCTCGCAATACTCTTCGCTCATAAGATAAGTATAAAATGATGAAAGTATGGCAATTTTCGTCTTCAAGGCATTATCGCTCAGACTGTATGGCAAAGGTTTTCCAAGCGCCTTGCGCCCAATAAACGGTCGCCAGCTGGGATTGGGTTCCCGGCTCTGACTGAGCTTATCCGTCTTGAATTGTGGGACGTTGAAATAACCCACTAATTCTGTCGGTGGCGCCTGACAATAAGCCACGTAACGTCCTATTTCCCGTCTGCCTACCTTGGCTGCTGATATACCTGCAACATCGAAACACCAATGAAAAAAGGTTGTCAGTTCACTCCGGTAAGCCTTGTAGTTGTTTTCACTGTCTCTTTGTTCGTAAAGCCAGTCTGTTGCATGCTCAAGCAAGAGACCCGCATCGGCCACTTTACCCAGGCTTAAATGGGTTATATAGCTGTTGACCACAGGATTGCCCTGCAAAAGTAAGTCTGCGCGGTCAAACAACGGCATGGCAGATAACGGCTGATTGTCTTCCAAGGTAAAGCCTATTCTATAGCAATGATTATTATAGATTTTACCCTTTTTTCACTAATGCCGATAATGTTATTTATCGGCACTAATCTCTGTCTCACATTGGCTGCACTGGTGATCGCAATGGACTCTTTGCTTACAGCACCAAAGGCACAATTGCCAAACCTGCTTTTTGGATTGACTGTCGAGACAACGAAAGTCCGCGGCACATAACTCGCCCTTGTGGATCAACTCAGCCAGTTTGGCGACGGGTATCGCCATGCAGACCTCCTGATCAGTTTTATACGCTATTGTTCTGCTGTTGGCTTTCATTCTTTCACCCTTCGTTAATGAGAATAATTCTCAATATAGTAGATCCTGACGCTGCTGAAAATCCCCCTATCCCACCGTGAGCCAATTTTGTGAACAATTGCTAGCCCTTCTCTAGGCTTGGACTACACTTTTGATTGGTAAATCAAAACTATTCAAATGATTGGAGTCAGACTGATGCTGATCGACACGGCCAAGAAAGGCCCTTTATTTGCCTCTAAGACAGCTTCAACCCCCACAGATAATCTGCCCCCTTGGAAAATACTTGTGGTGGATGATGAACCTGATGTGCACACAGTCACTAAACTTGCCCTCTCCCGTTTCAAGCTCGATGGCCGCGGTTTGAGCTTTATCAACGCCTATAGTGGCGAACAAGCCAAAGAGTTACTGCAAGGCGAAGAGGATGTCGCCGTCGCCTTTATTGATGTGGTGATGGAAAGTGATCATGCCGGGCTTGAATTGGTACGTTGGATCCGTGAAAGGCTGCAAAATAAAGCTATCAGGCTGATTCTCCGCACCGGCCAACCCGGGCAAGCGCCGGAAGAGGACGTGATAGTCAACTATGACATCAATGACTATAAAGCCAAGGCCGAGCTGGACTCCCGTAAACTGACAACCTGTGTCTACTCTGCCCTTCGTTCTTTCAGGGACATTACCGAAATTGAGCAGGCGCGGCAGATGCAGCTCAATCATCGTCGCGGACTGGAGCGAGTACTCGGAGCGACTTCTGGCCTGTTTGAACTGCGCACTCTGCACAAATTTGCCGATGGCTTACTGACTCAGGTCGCCAACTTGTTGGAGTTAAAAGGCACTACAACCATACTCGGTTGTAACGCTATGGATGCAGTGACTGAGCCTGGTGAAAACAAAAAAATTCAAATCATTGCCGCCACAGGTGAATTTACCAACCACCACGAAAAGCCCTTGCCTGCAGAGATCCGCTCACTGATGGAAGAAGCCCTGAAAGAGCAGCGCTGCCTTTATCGGGATAACTGCTTTGTGGGCTACTTTCCGGCCAAGAATAACTGGGTCAACCTGCTTTATATGGATTCTGTCAGCCAGTTGACCGATCTGGATAAACAGCTTATCGACATCTTTGCCATCAATGTCGGGATGGCGTTTGAAAACCTGTTGCTGAACCAAGAGGTGGAAGATACTCAGTCGGAGCTTATTCTACGTCTTGGTGATGTGGTGGAAAGCCGCTCCAAGGAAGCGGCCAATCATGTAAAACGCATGGCCGAATATTGCCACGCGCTGGCGCTGATAGCCGGTTTGCCGGAGCCTGAAGCCGATCTGCTCAAGCGGGCAGCACCTATGCATGATATAGGGAAAATAGCCATTCCCGACAATGTGCTGCTCAAACCGGGGAAACTGGACGATATTGAATGGGATGTAATGCGCCAACACCCGATAATCGGCCATCAGATCCTGGCTAATTCTGAAAGGCCCATTTTAAAGGCTGCCGGCACCATAGCCTTGCAACATCATGAGAAATACGATGGCAGTGGCTATCCCAGAGGTCTCTCGGGCAAAGAGATCCACCCTTTTGCCAGAATCGTTGCCATTGCCGATGTGTTCGATGCGCTATCCCATGCCCGCTGCTATAAGCCGGCCTGGCCGCTCGATGACGTACTGAGTGAGATGCAATCCTGCAGCGGCAACCATTTTGATCCGAACTTTTTAAAGCTGTTTATCGATAACATAGATGTTTTCATCAAAATCAAAAACAGCTGGCGCGATGACGCGGGATCTTGAGTTGTTGCCAATGGCGCGTCAATAAGGTGATTCTTATTACTTTTGCTTGTGACTATCAGCAAGAAAGTCGAACCAAGTGGAGTACTGTTCTGTACCTTGCTGCCAACTGACAAACACCCGCCATACCATATAACCACTGCTGCAGGAGCCAAAAATCAGCTGGCCCTCAAATGATTCCCCTTCGGTGGCAGATGGCGTCATAGGAATGACGCCCATAAACATATCTCTGCCTTCTACACGAAGTTTGAGATTGGACACTGGGCGATCAAAGCCAAGCTGCCAGTGAATAGGCTTTTCGCTGGGGGCATATTCTGGGTTTAACATCAGAGAGATCTGCTGCTCGCCCAATTTTTTAACACAAGCAGACACGGAAAAATCACACAAACTGGGATCGCTGGCAGATTGGGTTGCGCTGGAAACTTGAGCCTGGTCACACCCAAGAAGCGCGAACAGGCTGAAAACGACGCAAAATAGCTTGGAAAGAGTCACGCTATGCATAAAATTTCACCTTATGCTGCAAGGTGTTAACATTCTATGGTCAAGTTTGATCTGGATCAACAATGTGTCCGGCAGATTGGTATCTTTTTTGATGTAGCTCAAGTATCATTGCATCGCCTGACGTTTTATTCCAAATATGCAGGCCAAGCCATTGACACAAGAGTGTGACTCTCATAGGGGACGCCTTCACTCGAGTCATTTTATAACAGGTAAAGGCCAGTCCTTTACTGAACAACAAGTAAAAGTAATAAGCAGTGGAAGCAATATGATGAACCATTCCCAGCCAACAGGCGCTGATTACAATTACACCGTTGTCCGCCAATTTGCCTTAACCACAGTTTTGTGGGGCATTATTGGTATGTCATTAGGTGTACTTATCGCGGCTCAGTTAATCTGGCCACAGCTGAACTTTGAGACTCCTTGGTTAACTTTCAGTCGTTTAAGACCGTTACATACCAATGCTGTGATCTTTGCGTTCGGCACATCAGCCCTTTTCGCCACATCCTATTATGTCGTTCAACGCACCTGTCAGACCCGTCTGTTTGCACCTAAGCTGGCTGCATTCACGTTCTGGGGCTGGCAAGCCATCATCCTTTCGGCCGTAATCACTCTGCCGCTGGGTATCACCAGCAGTAAAGAATATGCCGAACTGGAATGGCCGATTGATATCGCCATCGCCGTAGTCTGGATCGCTTATGCGACCGTGTTCTTCGGTACCATTATCAAACGAACCACTTCCCACATCTATGTGGCCAACTGGTTCTTTGGCGCCTTCATTATCACAGTAGCCGTACTGCACATAGTGAACTCCATGGCTGTTCCTGTCAGTCTGTGGAAATCATACTCGCTGTACAGTGGCGCCGTCGATGCTATGGTGCAATGGTGGTACGGCCATAACGCGGTAGGCTTCCTGCTGACTGCCGGTTTCCTCGGAATGATGTATTACTTCGTTCCCAAACAAGCCGGGCGTCCCGTTTACTCATATCGTCTGTCGATTGTCCACTTCTGGGCACTTATCGCCCTGTACATCTGGGCCGGTCCTCACCATCTGCATTACACCGCCCTGCCCGATTGGACTCAGTCTCTGGGTATGGTGATGTCACTGATCCTGTTCGCACCTTCTTGGGGCGGCATGATCAACGGTATCATGACCCTGTCCGGTGCTTGGCATAAACTGCGTACCGATCCGGTTCTGCGCTTCCTGGTGGTATCTCTGTCCTTCTACGGTATGTCTACCTTCGAAGGCCCTATGATGGCCATCAAGACAGTAAACGCACTGTCTCACTACACCGACTGGACCATTGGTCACGTTCACTCTGGTGCACTTGGCTGGGTTGCGATGGTGTCTATCGGTTCTCTGTACCACCTGATCCCTGTGCTGTTTGGTCATGGCCGCATGTACTCCACCAAGCTGGTGAACCTGCACTTCTGGCTGGCGACTATCGGTACCGTACTTTATATCGTTGCCATGTGGATCTCCGGTGTAATGCAAGGTCTGATGTGGCGCGCTGTGAACGCAGACGGCACCCTGACTTACAGCTTTGTTGAAAGTCTGGAAGCCTCTTATCCGTTCTACTTCGTCCGCTTCCTGGGTGGTTGTTTCTTCGTAACGGGTATGCTGATCATGGCTTACAACGTGCTGCGCACTGTTTATGCCCCTAAAGACTCTCTGCCTGCCATCGCAGAAGCCAAAGCCGCATAAGGAGCAGTAACGATGAAATTCAATCATGAAATAGTTGAGAAGAACGTCGGCCTGCTGGGTATCTTCACTGTGATTGCCATCAGTATTGGTGGCCTGGTGCAGATCACGCCGCTTATCTTCCAAAAAGATACCACTGAGCCGGTTGCCGGTCTCAAGCCTTACACAGCCCTGCAGCTGGAAGGCCGTGATATCTATATCCGTGAAGGATGTAACAACTGTCACAGTCAGATGATCCGTCCGCTGCGTGCCGAAACCGAGCGTTACGGCCACTATTCGGTTGCCGGTGAATCTGTTTGGGATCACCCATTCCTGTGGGGCTCCAAGCGCACCGGTCCCGACCTGGCCCGTGTGGGTGGTCGTTACAGTGACAAATGGCATGAAGTTCACCTGATCGATCCCCGTGCCGTTGTTCCTCAGTCCAACATGCCTGCCTTCCCTTGGCTTGCTGAAAACACCCTAACAGGTGAATACACAGCCAAGAAAATGGAAGTGATGCGTGGTTTTGGTGTGCCATACGAAGATAAAGATATCGAAGGCGCCCAAAAAGCCGTTGAAGGCAAGACAGAGCTGCAGGCGCTGATCGCCTATCTGCAGTCGCTGGGACACGCACTGAAATAAGGAGGCAAATATGGACTACGGCACTATACAAGGGATTATAACGCTGGTTTTGATCCTGGTTTTTGTCGGGATATTTGCTTGGGCATATAGCTCGCGTCGTCAAAAGCAATTCGACGAAGCGGCTAACCTGGTGTTTTCCGATGAAGAACAACACCAGAATGCGAAGGACTCAGGAGAACACAAATAATGTTAATGAGTAACTTCTGGAGTATCTGGATCACCGTACTCAGCTTACTGGTGATCGCAGGATGTTTTATTCTGCTACGGCTCTGCTCCAAAAACACCACGCCGGAGATTAAAGAAGGCGACCTGATGGACCACAGCTATGATGGTATCCAGGAGATCAACAACCCACTGCCTAAATGGTGGAGCTATCTCTTTTATATCACCATCATCTTTGGTCTGCTCTACCTGGTACTCTACCCAGGCCTGGGTAATTACAAAGGCCTGCTCGGCTGGAGTAGTTCCAACCAGAGCATAGGTACAGAGCAAGGCATCAAGGCCGACTCTGCCAAGGCGATTGCCGACGCAACAGAAGAAGGCCGTTGGGTGCAGTACGATCAGGAAGTGAAGCTTGCCGATGAGAAGTACGGCCCTATCTTCGAAGCCTATAAAGCAACGCCATTGGCCGAGCTGGTTAAGAACGAAGAAGCTCTCAAAGTAGGTGGCCGTCTGTTCCTGCAGAACTGTGCCCAGTGTCACGGCTCTGCCGGTCGTGGTGGCAAAGGTTTCCCTAACCTGACCGACGGTGACTGGTTGTACGGCGGCGAGTTGGAAACCATCAAGACCACCATAATGAACGGTCGTCACGGTATGATGCCACCTAAAGGTGGTCTGCCTATCGATGACAGCGAGATTGAAGGTTTGGCCGAATATGTGATTAGCCTGTCCGGTCGTGAACACGACGCGGCTTTGGCTGCCAAAGGCCAGGGTTCATTCATGAAGGGCTGTTTTGCCTGTCACGGTATGGACGCCAAAGGCAACAAGCTGATGGGTGCCCCTAACCTGACCGACAATGTCTGGCTCTACGGCGGCAGCCGTGGCGTGATAATGGAATCCATCAAGAACGGCCGCAGTGGCGTTATGCCACCTTGGAAAGACGTTCTCGGTGAAGAGAAAGTTCACGTTATCGCCGCTTACGTATACAGCTTGTCACATCAGGCAGAGAAGTAAGTTCGCTTGACTTTTCAAAGGCCTCGATAATTTCGGGGCCTTTGTTTTTAAAAAACCGCTTTCGCGATAGAATAGCCGCCCAAATAGAATAGTAGGTAAACAGTATGAGCGCTCCACAAGCCTGGTATAAGCAGTTCTGGCCTTGGTTTCTTATCGTTTTGCCCATGTGCGCCGTTATAGCCAGTTTTGCCACTCTGCGTATTGCCCTCACCAACTCCGATTCCCTGGTTGCCGACGACTACTATAAAAACGGTAAGGCAATTAACCAGGACATCCACAAAATTCAATATGCCCGTCAACTGGGGATGCAGTTTTCCCTTGAATGGCATAATGGTGAACTTTTGATAACCCAACACGGCGGCCCGGAATATCTCGCGGCAATGAATCTGGAGTTTTACCACCCAACTCTGGCAGAAAAGGATTTTACCCAAATGCTGACGGCTGATGCCTCCAAGGTCTATCGCTATATCCCCAATGAGTCGCTTGATGGCGCCTGGGTTGTGCGAATCGAAGGATTTGACCGTAAATGGCGTTTGCAGCAAAGACTGCAAATAGAAGCGGATAAAACCTACTGGCTCAATTGAGTGCTGTCATGACACATACAGTCTGTTTTCATTGTGGGGAGCCCGTGACCACGGGTATGCAGTTCAGTACAGTGATTGATGGTCAGGCTCAGCCCATGTGTTGTCTTGGCTGTCAGGCAGTGGCTCAGGCCATCATGGATGCCGGACTGACCAATTACTATAAATTTCGCTCCGAACCCGGCAGCAGGCAAAACGCTCTGGTGCCGGACGAGCTCAAGACCTTCAGTGCCTACGATCTTCCCGAAGTGCAGCAGGATTTTGTGCATGATCAAGGCAATCAAACCTCAGTCTCGCTATCGATTGACGGCATTACCTGTGCCGCCTGCGCCTGGCTCATCGAGCATAAAGTTAAACAGTTGCCCGGCATAGATTCGGTGCAGGTTAACTCCACCACCCAAAGAGCCCTCATCAGTTGGCGTCCGGCCGACATTAAGCTGTCTGAAATACTTAATCAAATCGGCCGTATCGGTTATCAGGCGGCGCCTTATCAGTTGGATGATCAGGAAGTTCAGAGTAAAAAGAACAGCCGTAAGTTTCTGCTGAGGCTTGGCTTGGCGGGCTTTGCCACCATGCAGGTGATGATGTTTGCCCTGGCGCTGTACGCCGGTTACTTTACCGGGCTTGAAGTGGAATATCGCGACTATTTCCGCTGGGTAAGCATGATGTTTGCCGCACCTGTGGTGTTCTATTCGGCGCAGCCTTTTTATTTCAGTGCGCTGCGGGCCCTGCTTGCCGGCAGGCTCAATATGGATGTGTCTGTCTCCATCGCCATCTGCGGCGCCTATATCGCCAGCTGTATTGCGACAGTACAAGGCACTGGCGAAGTCTATTTCGAGTCTGTGTCCATGTTCACCTTCTTCCTGTTGCTTGGGCGCTATTTTGAACAGGCGGCGCGGCAGAAAGCCTCGGTCAGTTCGAGTAACCTGCATAAGTTGGTGCCCTTGACCGCCCAACGTATTGCGGAAGATGGCAGCAACGAAGAGATCCCCGCCAAACGTCTGCAAATAGGCGACTTGGTGCTGGTAAGACCGGGGGAAGTGATCCCCGCCGACGGCTCGGTTGAGCACGGCCATTCTGCGGTCAACGAGGCCATGCTTACCGGCGAGCAGATGCCGCAGAGCAAACAGCCTGGAGACCAGGTTTATGCCGGTACCATCAATCAGGATCAACCACTGAAAGTACGGGTGAACGCCATAGGCCAAGATCAACTGGTGGCAGAAATCATCCGCTTGCAGGAACTGGCCTCCAATAACAAACCCGCCGTCGCCATGACGGCCGACAAGCTGTCGCGTTATTTCACCGGCACCATACTCAGCATAGCGGCTATCACTTATCTGGTGTGGCACCAGTTCTCACCCGAAGATGCTTTCTGGGTCACGCTGTCTGTATTGGTAGCTACCTGCCCATGCGCGCTGGCCCTGGCAACCCCGACTGCTGTGACCTGTGCTACGGCACTGTTTACCCGCCTCGGGGTGATTACCCGTAAAGCGGGGGTATTTGAAAAATTGCCACAAATTGATGCTGTCGTCTTTGACAAGACAGGCACCCTCACCTGCGGTAATCTGACCTTATTGGAAACCCGCATCAACAAAGGCCGTGAAGCTGAGTACAGCGAGTTGCAGGTAAAACAATTGGCGGCAGCGCTCGAAGCCGGTTCATTGCACCCGATAGCTCTGGCTTTCAGCCCTTATGGGGGCACACTTGAGGCTGAAAACGTGCATCATCAAGTGGCTCGCGGCATCAGCGGCCAAATCAATGGTCGCGATTTTAAGATAGGCAACGCCGAGTTTGTCGGTATCAAGTTTGCGCCAAGTCAGCAGCAACAGGTGTTCCTCGCCGATGAGCAAGGTTTGGTGGCCAGTTTTATTTTGCAAGACAGGCTGAGAGAAGACGCCAAGGATACGGTCGAGGCACTCAAGGCAAACAATATCCGTCTGGCGATTGCCAGCGGTGATACCCGGCCCCATGTCGAATCTCTGGCCCGGCAAGTTGGCATAACTGAAGTGCACGCAGACATGAGCCCGGCAGACAAGCTCGACTATGTACGCAGTTTGCAACAACAACATAAGGTAGCCATGTTCGGCGATGGCATCAATGATGCCCCAGTGCTTGCCGGCGCCGATCTCTCTATCGCCATGGGCAGTGGCACCGCGCTGGCGAAAAACAGTGCTGATCTGATTCTGCTTGGCGATCATCTGTGGCGCTTTACCCAAGCCATAGCCGTTGCCCGCAAAGCCAATCGTATCATTCGTCAAAATCTTGCCTGGGCTTTGGGATATAACCTTCTTATACTGCCTCTGGCCGTAACAGGTCATGTCGCACCATATATCGCCGCCATCGGCATGTCGGCCAGTTCGCTGATCGTTGTCAGCAACAGCCTCAGACTTCTCAGGGTCCGCTTATGAGTATTATTTACGTACTAATCCCCATCGCCATGCTGTTTGTGCTGATTGCTGTTGGTGTGTTTTTCTGGGCGGTAAAATCGGATCAATTTGACGATCTTGAGCGCCACAGTGTGTCGATTCTGTTTGATGAGGAACCTAAGGACAGCAAGACGCAACAGGAGCAATCTCAAACGGCTGAAACTGAAGTCACTCAAGCTCCTCAGGATAGAGGCAATGGAATATAACCTCACAGGTGCCTTTTTAGTGGGCCTAATGGGAGCCGGACACTGCTTTGGTATGTGCGGTGGTTTGGTGGGCGCCTTTTCCAGCCAGCTTCCCGCTGCCCGTCGAGGCCAGAATCCGCTGGCGCAACAACTCTCGTTTCTGCTTCCCTATAATCTTGGCCGTATTCTCAGTTACAGCCTGGCCGGCGCTTTGGTGGGCGGTTCTGCCGCTGGGCTTGGCATGCTGTTTGATATCGATATTTACCTCTTGGTGCTCAGGCTCATTGCCGGTGTGATGATGATCGCCATGGGGCTCTATATTGCCCGCATCTGGGTAGGGCTGGTGCAGATTGAGCGCCTGGGTCAGGGATTGTGGCATTTACTTAAACCATTGTCCCAAAAAGTGTTACCCGTGACTCACCCCGGGCAGGCTTTATTGGCTGGTATGGTCTGGGGCTGGTTGCCTTGTGGGCTGGTATACAGCACTCTTACCTGGGCCGTGGCCAGCGGCAGCGCCAGCCAGGGCGCGCTTATTATGCTTTGTTTCGGTTTGGGAACATTACCAGCCCTGCTCAGCGCCGGGGTTGCCGCCAAGGCGCTGGCCGACTGGGCTCAAAAGCGCGCCGTGCGTTTAATTGCCGGTTTACTCTTGGTTGGATTCGGGATCCAAACACTCTATATCGCCTTGGCTCAGCTCGACTAGCCGGGGTCAGTGAATTGGTTTAACATGGGAAGAGTCGCTTTACTTGAGAAAGACTATGACAATAGACAACAACAAGCATCGTCGCCCTGCTGCCGGGGGCTGTACCATTCATTGTCATGATTGCAGCATGGGGACCTTGTGTATTCCCTTTACGCTCAACACTAATGAGTTGGATCAGCTTGACAACATTATCGAACGCAAGAAACCCATTCAGAAAGGTGAACAGCTGTTCAAGTCCGGAGATCCGCTAAAGTCTCTATATGCTATTCGCTCCGGAACGATTAAAAGCTATACCATCACAGAACAGGGTGATGAGCAGATCACCGGCTTCCATCTGGCCGGTGATGTCATAGGTTTTGACGGTATCCATGCCCAGTCACACCAGAGTTTTGCCCAGGCCCTGGAAACCTCTATGGTCTGTGAAATCCCCTTCAATACTCTGGATGAACTCTCAGGTACCATGCCCAAACTCAGACAACAGATCATGCGCTTGATGAGTAATGAAATCATGAGTGACCAAGGGATGATCCTGCTGCTAAGCAAAAAGAATGCCGAGGAACGCTTGGCCGCTTTCATCAGTAACCTGGCCGCTCGTTTTGGCAGCCGTGGCTTCTCCCCTAGGGAATTTCGCCTCACCATGACCCGTGGTGATATAGGCAACTATCTTGGCCTGACGGTAGAAACTATCAGTCGTTTGCTGGGACGGTTCCAAAAGGCCGGACTAATTGAAGTGAAAGGCAAATATATCACTATACTGGATCTGGAAGAGCTCGACAGGTTGGCTGGAGCTGCCCGGATAGCAAGATAGCAAGCGATTCAATATATTGATCTCAAGCAATACAAATCACAGCCAATATCGCATGATATAGGTATATCCTGCGGAATAAGGAAAAAGCCATGAGGGACTATCAAAAGCTATTGGTCGTAGTCGACCCTACATCAGAACAGCAACCTGCTCTTGCCCGCGCGGTGGAACTCGCCACCCGCAGCAAGGCCAAGATCACTGTCTTTCTGTCTATCTTTGATTTCTCCTATGAAATGACCTCAATTCTTTCCAATCAGGAACGTGAGGCCATGCGTCAAGGGGTGATTAACCAACGTAAAGCCTGGATCGCTGATCTGCTCAAACCGCACCAGCAAGCCGGACTCGAGATAGACAGTGAAGTACTGTGGCACAACCGCCCGTTTGAGAGCATCATCAACTTTGCCATTCAGGGAGAATATGACCTGATAGTCAAAGGCACCCATGAGCACGACAAACTCAAAGCGGTTATTTTCACCCCCACCGACTGGCACTTGTTGCGTAAGGCTCCCGTACCTGTGTTGCTGGTAAAACAGCATGACTGGCCGGTAAAAGGTAAAATTCTCTGCGCCGTTAACGTTGCTTCTGAAGATGAAGAACATCAATCCCTGAACGGCAAGATCATTGAACATGCTCAAGAGCTTGCAGCCAAGTTCGATGCCGAGGTGCACCTGGTTAACGGTTATCCGGGAACTCCGGTCAACCTGGCGATTGAACTGCCGGACTTTGATGCCCACACTTACAACGAAACCATTCGCATGCAGCACGAGCAACGGGTCAATTATCTGGCCAACAGCTACGGGGTTGATACCGCCCACTGTCACGTGAAAGAAGGTCTGCCTGAGGATGTTATCCCTGAGCTGGCAGAGCAATTGGACGCCGAATTGGTCGTTCTCGGCACTGTGGGTCGTACCGGATTCTCTGCCGCGCTTATCGGCAACACAGCAGAACATGTGATAGATTCGGTCAACTGCGATCTGCTGGCGGTCAAACCCGACGGTTATAAGTCGCCTCTGGCCTGAGTCGCCCCTTTACCCGACCGGCTTTAGCTGGAATAATACGCGCCCTGAACCATAGTGTTACTGGGCGCTTATTTTTTATGTCTGAAGTTATGCAAGAGCTGGATAAGAAACAAATCACTCGTCTCAACAAACTGCAAAAGCGTTTACGCCGCGAAGTAGGCAGCGCCATTGCCGATTACAATATGATTGAAGAAGGCGATCGCGTGATGTGCTGCCTCTCCGGCGGCAAAGACAGCTATGCCATGCTGGACATTTTGTTGAATCTGCAGCAGCGTGCACCTGTGCAGTTTGAAATTGTCGCCGTCAATCTGGATCAGAAGCAGCCCGGTTTCCCGGAAGAGGTGCTGCCGGCCTATCTGGATAGTTTAGGCGTGGCCTACCATATTCTTGAAAAAGACACTTATTCGATAGTCAAAGATAAGATCCCCGAAGGCAAGACCACCTGCTCGCTTTGTTCCAGGCTGCGCCGCGGTACCCTTTATGGGTTTGCCCAGCGAATAGGAGCCACCAAGATAGCACTCGGCCACCACAGAGACGACATCATAGAAACCCTGTTCCTTAACATGTTCTATGGTGGCAAGATGAAGGCCATGCCACCCAAGCTGCTATCGGATGACGGGGCCAATATGGTGATCCGTCCCCTCGCCTATTGCCGTGAAAAAGACATTGCCGAATACGCCAAGCTGAAAGCCTTCCCTATCATTCCATGTAACCTTTGCGGCTCCCAGGAAAACCTCAAGCGCGCCGAGGTCAAAAATATGCTCAAGCTGTGGGACAAACAGTTCCCCGGCCGCATCGAAACCATTTTTACTGCGATGCAAAATACTGCACCATCCCAAGGCGTTGATAGAAACGTGTTTGACTTTTTGGCTCTGGAGCGTAATCCGGATGCTCCTGCCAGCGGTGAAGTTGCCGAAGCAGATTTACCAGCCTTTGACTTTATGGATGTCAGCAACAGCGGCCATATCGATCTCGATAATGCAGCAAAACATGCAGACTCGAGTCAACGTATTGAAGTAGTGGGCGTTTATCAGCCCTGAGCACGCTATTATCCGAACAAGCTGCCATTGCTTGTTCGGAACCATTACCGCATATTACGACGACCATTAAAATACGAAATACTGCCAGGATCTGAATGGCTTTTCGTCGAATGGCGAATGTCAGCCCAGATGGGGCTGGAACAAATCTGCCCCATCCCTTGCAGCTTGGTTGGATTATTTACTACGGTGGAACTTGGCGTCCTGATCGAGACACCACTGAGCCGCTGCACTCTTGTCTTCATTGGGCCGTCCGGTCAACAGTTCTCCTTGTTCATTGATGTAATAGACAAACGCTTTGGCATCCCCCAGTTCATCCCAATACAGCATGGCTTCATCTGCTTCAAGGCCTTCACAAGTCGTGATTTTATCCCCAATGGATTCAACATAAGCACTGCCCTTTATCTGACTCAGCGGCACGCCTGTGCATTGGTTATTATCATAGAGATTAGCCACACTATGGTAGCGGTTTTCCTCAAAGCGCATGATAAACTCCTTACCCAGTTTTTCGTCACTGAGACAACCGGTTGTCCACTCCCCTTGGAGTCTGTCCGGCATGGTATCATCGCCATGGAACATCAGGAAACCGAGGGTCGCCGCTAAAATAAGCAGCAACATCACACTTAAAGACTTGAGCATTAACACTTCTCTGACAAAGGATTTGTCAGGATAGTACTCTGCGATCGCCAAAGACGCTATCGAACTCATCGCAAATTTACATAGAGTGTCACAAATTGGCTCCATGGGATAAACTGTGGCACATTGAAAGTATTTACAAATTGCTGAGTTTTTTCTTTTTCAGGCAACCACTTATTTGGAGGTTTTCTCGGTGTCATCCACATTTTCTGAGATAGATTTTCGTCGTAAAATTACAGCACAACGTCCATTTGGCAAAGTGGACGCTCGGGTCGATAATCCAGAAAAACTGCAGTTGGCACTGGAGAGTGATCGCGGCCGTATCATTAACTCGGCCGCCATTCGCCGTCTACAGCAAAAGACTCAGGTATTCCCGCTGGAGCGCAATGCCGCGGTACGAAGTCGTTTGACACATTCGTTGGAAGTACAACAAGTTGGACGCTTTATCGCACAGAGGATATTTAGATACCTGGGGCCGGATGCTGAGCTATACGGTCTGCAAGAATTGGAGCGGCAACTGGAAACCCTGGTGGAAATGAGTTGTCTGATGCACGACGTCGGTAATCCTCCCTTTGGTCACTTCGGTGAAGCCGCTATCAGTCATTGGTTCAGTCGTAATCTTACTTCTCTTGTTCCTTCAGGGTTTGATTCCGAGTATCCTGAATTAATTCAAGATTTATCTCATTTTGAGGGTAATGCCCAAGGTATACGCTTAATCCACACCTTGTTAGGGCTCAACCTCACCTACAGTCAACTGGCCGGCATTTTGAAATACACTCGCCCGGGCACGCTAGTGAAAGATAAAGCCAGTCCTGAGCATAGCTATTTGATGAAAAAAGTTGGTTATTACGCCAGTGAGTCCAGCTTTGTTGCCGAACTGACACAAGCCATGGAAATGGCACCCGGTTGTCGTCACCCAGTGAGTTACATCATGGAGGCCGCCGATGATATTTCATACTGCCTTGCTGACATTGAAGATGCGGTGGAAAAAGGCATTATAGAGTTGGATACCCTAAAACAGAGTCTGATAGCCGAATACCAGCGGCAAATTGCAGTCAAGCAAGACGCTCTCGGACACCAGGACTTTATGAGTAAATCGATTGAAGCGGCAGACAGCAGCGCCCGTCACCTGGCAATCAACCAACAAAGCCAGTTCTTTACTTTCCTCCGGGTTCGGCTGATACACCCTTTGGTCAATCATGCCGCCAAGCGCTTTATCGACAATATTGATGCTGTGTACCACGGCAACCTGAACGAGTCGCTGCTTGAAGATGGCGGCTATGAGCACGCCATTACAGAAACGCTCAAGCAAGTCGCTATTAAACAGGTATTTTGCCATCGGGAAGTGGAGAAACTTGAGCTGCAGGGATACAGGATCATAACAGGTTTACTGGATAACTATCGTTCCCTGCTGGCATTGAGCGAGGACGAGTTTAGCAAACTGGTACAAGGGCAGCCCAAAACTGCGCTTATCGAAACCCGGCTATTCCATAAGCTGCCCGGTAAACACCTGGCCACCTATAAAAGAGCCATTGAAACCAATCAGTATCCTGAATTTTATCATAGGTGCCGTTTACTGCAGGATTATATCAGCGGCATGACAGACCAATACGCTTTGGATGAGTACAGACTACTTATGGTACTTGACTGAGTCTGAGCTTGATAAAGACTATTAAAATAACTGCATAAGAACCAGGCCTCTGGCGACAATCAGTTATTATCAGAAACGTCGGAACAGCAGATCATTACGTCCGGACGCCTTAACCTGATACATCAAGCGATCGGCATCGGCAAGTACCGAAAGCGGATCTCGACTTCCCGGATCTGCGTAGACGGCTCCTATGCTAATACTGAGTGGCAGTTCGCCCACTTTGGTCGAAAATGGTGCTTGTCCTACGGACAACAATAAACTCCTTGCCAGCTTTTGGGTTCCGCTCTCTGTCATCCCCAATTGCAGGATACAGAACTCCTCTCCGCCTACCCGGGCAAATACGGCATCTTCTGGCAAAAGAGTTGCCACCCTCTGTACCAGTTGGCAGATGAGCTCATCCCCTACAAGATGACCATAACTGTCATTGATCCTTTTAAAATCATCAATATCAAACAGCAACAGGGTTAAACTATCGTAACTGCGGCTGTCGCAAGCTTGTTCCAATGCCTCCATAAATGCCCGTCGGTTGCTTATTCCTGTCAGGCTATCGGTTGCCGCCAAATGAAGCAACTCTGCGTTAACTGCTTCCAGTTCTGCAGTGCGGATAGCCACAGTGCGACGAAGCATAAATACATAGCTTATGACAGCCAGAAAAAGCAAAGCCAAAACAACTTGCAATAGATAGCGTGGATAAACCGTTTCCACATACATCCAACGATTTAGGATCCTTTGGTATTCAGCATCAGGAATGCGCGCCAATCCTTGCCGAATTTCTTCCTGTAAAGTGATGTTCCCCTCTTTGACGGCCGAGCGAACTTGAGCACTGTAGAGATGACGAACCGGAACAAAAAGTGTAGGTTCTTGCGAGGTGTAAAGGTAGAAATTGGCAACCTGGAGATCAGCAACAAAGGCTTTTAACCTTCCCGCTACTGCACTTTTGAGCATCTGCTCGTTACTGGCATAAACAATTAAGCTGGTATTTGGAAACTCTCGACGAACGAAAGCCTCTTCATAGCCGCCGCTCACCACTCCCACTTCACCACCGCTATCCAGATAACGGCCAGGCTCTGTACCGAGCAATGCCTGGTTGAAGAACAGTTGACTCTCTATGCCAAGTTGCCCCTGGGCATAATCGAGATAGTGCTCTCTTTCCTGAGACCAAAGCAATCCGGCATGAATATCGGCCTGACCGCTGCGAACCAAATCCAGCGAGTGTTGCCAATCGGTCAATATGAATCGGATTTTGACTCGATTGGCCTTGGCATATTCACGCCAAATATCCACTAACATGCCGCTGGGTTCACCGGCATCATTCAGGTAAGAAAACGGTTTCCAGGAACCTGAGTTGGTGACAACAAGCTCTCTGATCGGAACGTCAATCTGACCCTTATTCGTTTGCTCTGCAGCCAAGCTTTGGCCAACTACCAATAACAGAGGCAGAAAAACAAGCTTTGTTTGACTTTGACATAGCCGAGACAGAGTAATCGACAACAGCTGAAGCCAAGGAGTAAGAGAGACAATAACAGCAAGTTTCATCAGGCCGGAATATCCTTTCAAGGCGCGACATTGGCGGGTCATACCCAGGTTGGACACCCGGGTTCAAAGACGGCCACCAGAAACACAAAATACTAACATTGGAGCAGGCATTCCGGCATCAACTTTCAGCAACGGCGGATCCGTACCACTTTCATGGTTTCCATCTCAAATCCGGCTACTATAGTGGTTTGGGGATAATAATCGACCGATACTCTGGCGCCTTTGAGCGAACGGTATTTTTTGGGGCGTTTGAAACGAAATGGTGCGTCGCAATTTTCCAACATCAGTGTGTGTTGGATCCAGTCGCCTTCATCCCTTTGGGTATGGGAGACAACCGTCTTATCTTCGGTGTGATAAAGTGGTGAGTGTTTCTCTGTCAATACGTCAGCTATTGTCATAATGCATTTACCTCCGATAGGTCGCTTCTGACTATGTATCCAAGGTCCTGACGGGCCCGACCTTGCCCGTCCAGCTCGGGCAGTAGCTTCACCTTTTGCTTCCATTTCCTTTTAAGAAGCAAATGCGAGAGACCTGGCTGTAAAGTCGCTTCCGCTTTTAGTGGCGATAGCGGCAGGGAAAAGTATTCCTGCCGCGGCAGATTGGCGGTAGCTTTTCAGTCGGGTCTGGGCAAACAGAATCCCCCCGGACGTATAGTCTCCGAGGAAAGGTCAATACAAGGTGAGCAAACATTGTAGCAAATTTGCACAGAAAGATCTTGGTGAAAAAAGAGACTGATATTTTGTTAAACCAAATTTTCAGCTAAAGCAGCCCCCATTAATAAGAGGTATCATTCTAAAAGACTAATCCCCCCGGATAGCTTTTACCCCTGTTTATGGCCACTTGTCTCCTGATGACTCAAAATCATTGCTAGTCACCGTTATATGGAGAGCCTAAGGTATATGAACAGCTTAAGGTCGATAAGCCGCTCCCTTTCTCGAGGTGATTACCATGTTGGTTCCTGTCAGATTTTCCAAATGTTGCAGTCTTCTAATTGGGATTGCGCTGGGCCTGACCGCTTGTCAAGATAACACACAAGCGCTATGGCATGACTACGCGGAGCGTCTTAGCCGAGTCACTGAACAAAGCTTTATCGCCCCTGATTATCTTCCCAAGAATAATCGCCTCTTGAATAGCGTCGGCGAGATACAAGCTCCCTCCACAAGAATGTCATTGCCATTGCTGAACAGCCTGGGGTTGATGCATTGTCGTCTGGGTGAGCTCATAGCAGACCACAACTCAATTCTTGGTAAAGTAGCCGAGCCCAGCGAACAGTTTAAGTATCAACTGGCCTTTATTCAGGCTGCACCGGCTTGTTTGCAAAGCCTCAGCCTTGATGATCAAAGCAGACGATTGTTGACGGAAGCCAAGTTACAGAAACAAAGAGAGCTGATGGATTGGTTCTACTGGATGTTATTAAAAGACAGAGCTTTGGATAAACTCCTGTTCATCAGCCATGATTCACTTTCACGTAGATCCCCCCTTGCCGGACTAACCGAAACCGAATTGGCGCTAGCCAACTTGGTGAAACTCAAAACCGATATAGAGCTGGCACAATCTGGCCGTATTTCCTGGCACGCATTGGATGTCACAAACCTTGACTCTGCACTGACTGAATTGGCGCGCAGCCGGATTATCGCCCGTAACATGCGAAGCCAGTCGATCAGCCTTCTTTGGTTAATGCAGCTTAACGATTGGTTGGAACCACAGCTAGCTCTTCTTTTATGCCGTCCCGGCCATAGCAAACAACGTCAGGAGATATTGCAGCGAATACTAGTACGAAACTTCACCGGACCGATACAGCAGCAACTGAGTCACAGTCGTCACATACAGCGACGCTTGGGCAACATGTTGCAAAGTCTCTATCAAGGAACACCTCATGCTGAACGCATTGAATATTTCTTTGCCGAAACCACAGGTGGTCCGAAAGACCTCCTAAATGCACGTCTCAATGATGAACTCAAACGTCATGTACATTGGTGGCAAAAATTAAGAGACTCCTGCAACAGTACTCCGGCAGGTTAATTAATAACATAAATAATTGAATAATAGGCTTTTATAATTTAATTACTTGACGTGCCCTCAAAGAGTTATGTTGCTCAATGGTTGTATTTTGGTAGCATTGCAACAATATCCTATGCTATTCAATCAGTGAGTTTTAATGAGAATACTTCAGGTTAGTCGGTGGTTCAGTCCACTAATAGATCAGTTTTTAGCTTTTACCCGTCGACTTCACTCAGAGATAAGCCAGCGACTTGCCAAATTAACCATAGCTCAAAAGCTCTATCTGCTGGCCCTTTTCAGCTTACCGTTTTATGAAGACCATCCGGCATTACCAACTTTGCTGACGGTAAGTGCATTGATTATTGAGTTTTGGCCATTATTTAACAAGCTGTGGCATTCATTAGCCGGCAAAGCCATGATACTGCTATTTTATGCCACCATTGCCAACTTTTCCCTGGCCAGCAGTGGTGCCATAGTTAATGAAGTCACAGGGGTTTCTGCGGCACATTTTAACTATACGCATAACTTTGCCCTGTTACTTGAACTCCCGGTTTGGATGGTTATCACCAGTAGTATCGCCTTGTTATTATTACAAATGCTGTTACCTTTCTATCTGGCAGGCCTATTATTGCTTAAATTGGTAGGGCTCATTGGTTTCAAGTGGCAGCCGAAATACGCTTATCCCGTCAGTACAGCATTTGTCAGACTCACATTGTCTTTTTTAATCCTTCATCATCTTATGTTATTGATAGATATGGAACATTTTATTGAGAGCCGTGTTCGACTTGATGATGATGGCGTGAGTTTCTCCTTCAATGGTCAATTCAAACCGGACAATAAGCAATTGAGTAATACTAACCAATCGAAAGCTGATGCTGATAACACTGACCATGTGAATTTGAAGGATGAAACTCACGAGGGAAACGCCATTAATGAGGATAACGCTGATCGTCCTGAGTCGGTTAAAGCCGAGGAGGAAGCTGCAGTTTATTCAAGGTTTACCGCGGCCTATCGCCAAAAAGTGAGACAACTGGTAGCGGATTTCGCTTTCGGTATGGAGGCAGATGGCCGTAGCCGCTGTCAGTTGGCTGAGTCAGCCCATGCTGTTGAGCTTAATGATTATGAGTTACTGCAAATCCAGCAGGATCACCAAACCCTTTATGGTTATCGTTTTGAAGTAATCCCCTGTATTTCACCGGCCTTTCCAATAACAAAAACAAGACCTTAAGGCTTTTATTCTCCAAGCGCTGCAGAGCCCAAGCTGGCACTTGGGCTCTATAGAGTTATTCTGCCAGTTCCTTTTCCAACTGTTGAGCCACCGCTTCCGGTGAGCTGGACCGGCGGGCAAATAGTGAGTAAGCCACAGGGATCACCAATAGGGTAAACACTGTAGCCAGCAAGATGCCGGAGAGCACCACCACACCAATAACAAAACGGGTCTCGGCGCCGGCACCTTCGGCAAGCACCAGAGGAACGGCGCCGGCGGCCGTGGTTATGCCTGTCATCAGTATCGGTCTGAGCCTTTGGTTGGCTGCCTGCAAAATAGCGGCGTCGAACTCAAGTCCCTTATCCCTGAGCTGATTGGCAAACTCGACGATAAGAATGCCGTTTTTGGCCGCCAGCCCTACCAACATGATGATGCCTATCTGGCTGTAGATATTCAGACTTTGGCCGGTCAGCAGCAGGCCCACCAAGGCGCCCACGGTTGCCAGCGGTACAGTCAGCATGATCACCATGGGGTGGATATAGCTTTCAAACTGCGCCGCCAATACCAGGAACACAATTCCCAGCGCCAACAGAAACACGAAGTACATGGAGCTGCCGGACTCCTGATAGTCGAGCGACTGGCCTTTGTAGCTTATCAAGGCTTCTGCCGGTAGATAAGTGTGGGCCAAATCATTGAGATAATCGAGCGCCTCACCCAGGCTATAACCTTCCGCCAGACTGGCCTCCAGGGTTATCGCCCGCATCCGGTTGTAGCGATTGAGCTGACTGGCGTCGGCAAACTCCTCTATGCTCACCAGATTCGAGAGCGGGATCAGCTGCTTACTGCGATCTGAGCGCACATAGATATTCTGCATATCCGAGGCGGTGTTCTGGCTTTCGCGGTTGCCTTCAATGATCACATCATACTCTTCACCGTCGCGCATAAAGGTGGTTACCAGGCGTGAACCCAACATGGATTCCAGTGTACGCCCTATATGAGCAATGGAGACCCCGAGATCCGCCGCCCTGTCTTTATCGATGACCACTCTGAGCTGAGGCTTGGTTTCCTTGTAGTCATGATCCAAACCGACCAGATTGGGGTTTTCCGCCGCTTTTTCCAGCATAATGTCGCGCCATCTGGCGAGCTCCTCATAACTGGGACCGCCAATGACAAACTGTACAGGTTTACCGACACCGCGGCCAAAGGCCTGGCGCATCACGGGAAATGCCCTGACGCCGGCGAGATCGGCGAGCCTTGCGCGGATATCATTGATGATCTCCTTGGCGGGACGGCGCTGGCCCCAATCATTGAGTACTATGATCGCCATACCGTTGGAGAAGTTGGCCGAGCCGCCCCAACCGCGAGGCGCACGGATCAACAAACGTTTGACTTCGCCGCTGTCGACCAAAGGCATCAAACGCTGTTCCACCTCGTTCATATAGGCTTCAATATATTCATAGCTGGCGCCCTCCGGGCCATTGACCATCAGGAACATTGAGCCTCTGTCTTCCTGAGGAGCAAACTCCTGCGGGATCTGTTTAACCATGTAGGCACTGGCCCCGAGAGCCACCACCACCAAAAGGGAAGCCAACAAGGGATGCTTCATGGCGCCGGTAAGACTGCGGCTGTAAAAGCCTGCCAGAGCGTTCATTCCCTTATCGACCTTGCGCATCAGCCAGGTATCCTGGCTCGCGGGTTTAAGCAGCTTGGAACACATCATGGGGCTGAGTGTCAGGGCCACTATCGATGAAAACAACACGGCAGCACTCATGGTGACGGCAAACTCTTTAAACAACTTGCCGAGATCGCCATCAAGGAAGGTGATCGGCATAAATACCGCCACCAATACCGCCGTAGTAGCAATAACCGCAAAGGCCACCTCTCGGGCGCCGAGGAAAGCGGCTTTCAGTGGACTGTCGCCCTCTTCGATACGGCGGTGAATGTTTTCCAGCATCACGATGGCATCATCCACCACCATGCCGATGGCCAGGATCATCGCCAGCAGGGTCAAGAGGTTAATTGTGTATCCCAAGGCGTAAAGCACGATAAAAGTGGCTAGTAGGGATACGGGCACAGTTAGCGCCGGGATCAACATGGCGCGCACACTGCCAAGGAACAGGTAGATGACGATGATCACCAGAATAATGGCGATAAACAGCGTCTGATAAACCTCGTCGATAGAGGCTTCGATAAATACCGAGCTGTCGTAGGAGCGTTTGATCTCCATCCCCTGGGGCAGAGTCGGGTTGATCTCATCCACCAGTTTATTCACTGCCCGCGCCACTTCCAAAGTATTGGCGGTAGACTGTTTGGAGACCCCAAGGCCTATCATGGCCTCGCCGTTACCGCGGAACATGATCCGCTCTTCCTCCGAGCCAATTTCGACCTGAGCCACATCTCCGAGCTTAACCAGGTAACCGTCGCCCCCTTGGGTCAGCGCCAGGTTGGCAAAGTCTTCGGCGGTGCGAAAGCTACGCTCAAGCCGCACGGTAAAGTGGCGCTCTTTGGATTCGATGGAGCCGGCCGGCAGTTCGACGTTTTCCGATCGTAGCGCCGCTTCGATATCGGCCACCGTCAGGTTACGGGCTGCCAGCGCCTGGCGGTCAATCCAGACCCGCATGGCGTAGACCTTGCCGCCACCGACACGCATATTGGCTACCCCGTCGATGACGGAGAATCTGTCGGTGAGGTAACGACGGGCATAATCGGTGAGTTGCAAAGTGGTCATCTGATCCGACACCAGATTAAGCCACATGATCACTTCATCACCGCCATTGGCCTTTTGTACTTCCGGCGGATCGGCCTCTTCCGGCAGGTTATCGAGCAAACCTGAAATACGGTCGCGGACATCGTTGGCCGCGGCTTCAATATCGCGGTCGATATCAAATTCCAGCACCACGGAAGAGCGGCCGTCTGTACTGGATGAATTGATATGGCGTATGCCTTCAACGCCACTGATCCTGTCTTCAATCAGTTGAGTGATCCGGCTTTCCACCACGGAGGCACTGGCGCCGCGATAACTGGTATCTATCGAGACTATCGGTGGGTCAATATCCGGATATTCGCGCAGTGGCAACTTACCGAAGGACACCAGACCGAAAGCGATCAACAAAAGACTGATGACCGAAGCCAAAACCGGTCGTTTAACGGAAATGTCTGTCAGTATCATGCTGTGGTCTTCGCCTCTTCAGCCGTCAGGAAGCTGAAATGTTCCTTGAACTCCACCTTGACCTTGTCACCGGGACGGACCTTGAGGATCCCGCGAATGATCACCTGCTCACCCAGCTCGACGCCTTCGAGAATTTCCACCCAGCCACGGCTGCGCAGCCCTATGGTGACCTGTCGCTGTTCTACCACACCTTCGCTGTTGGCCAGATAGAGGTAGTGGCGGTTTTGAATAGGAATAATAGCCGACTCTGGCAGCAGTAATGCCTCACGGTTTTGCTTGATAAGCTTCACTTTCATCAACATACCCGGCAGCAGTTGACCATCCGGGTTGGGGATTTCGGCGCGCACCACGACTGCCCTTGTGGTAGGGTTAACCCGGCTGTCGATAGAAACAACCTTGCCGCGAAACAGCTTATCCGGATAGGCTACCGCACGGGCTTCCACGATTTTGCCCGGCAACAAGTCCTGAATAAACCGCTCGGGAACCGAAAAGTCCAACTTGATAACCGAGATATCATCCAGGGTGGTGATCACCACGCCCGGGGTCACCAGGCTACCGACCGAGACTTGGCGTAATCCCAGGCGACCGTTGAAGGGGGCGGTGATCTGCCTGTCCCGCAGTGCCGCCTGGGCCTGTTCGACTTCGGCCCTGGCACTTTCTATCAGGGTTTGCAGTCGGTCGCGTTCGGTTTCAGCCACTGTCTTGCTGGTGACAAGCGAGCTGATGCGGTCAAACTCACGGGTATTCTCCCGCACCTTGATCCTGGCCAATTCCACCCTGGCCTGCTGCTCGGCGTCCTGCAGTTTAGCAAGTAGCTGTCCTTGCTTGACTATCTGACCATCATCGAAACGAATCAAGGTCACCACATCGCTGACCTTGGGGGTGATGGTTACTGATTCATAAGCCTTGGAGGTACCAAGTGCTTCCACTTCATCCCTTACGGCCTGAATGGCGGCCTTATACACCACAACATTGGGTACCGGGCGGGCCTTTTTCTCCGCCGGGGCTTGCTGCTGATGCCATTGCTGATAACCAATGGCAGCGGCCGCCAGTAGTACCACTAGGAGTATTGTTTTTTTCATTGATTGTCCGAAGGTACAGAGTTTTATGGGTAAAACAGTTTACCCTGCGACTTATCGGCTTCAATACGTTTTACTTTTACTTACAAATTACATTTATTTGACATAGATAGACACACAGTCAAAACATCTGCATTAACCACTACCAGCCAGAGATACCGGCCGCCTAATTCCACAGAAAACAAAGAGTGTTCTGCATAAGGCCATATAAGCAGTGACTGACTTATTTCATCATTCGTTCTGTATAACTGAATGCACAGCATAAAGATTACACAAAAACATTACAAATTAAGTGGTTATAGAGAAGAGTTAGTTGATACTGCCGAAGGGCTCTGGTGGCTAAAAGTCCCTATTACCTGGCAAGCAATAAAAAAGGCGCCGAATTCGGCGCCTTTCCAATCAAACCGGCAGCAATAAACTAGAAGCGCTTAACGCACCTTGCGATCTTCGCGCATTAACTCCGCCAGATTCTGATAAACGGCTTCAATGGTTTCATTGGCGAGTGGCTGATCGGCCACATCGTGCAGACGAATTTCAGTCTGTTCTTTGTTGGCAGCATCTTCTTTCAGCAACAAACGATAACTGCCCTCTTTGAGCGCCAACTTGTTATCGCCCCACAAGGAACTCCAGAAGCCGGAGTTGTCATTCAGATTAACGTAGAACAAGCCTTTGCTTGAGTCCATGTCCACGACTTCCAAGCCAAGCTCAGGCAGTACTATCCGTAGACGATCCCAGGTGCGCTTGAAGGGCGCATCGGCCACCCAGTAGCTCTCACTGTCACCACCCTGAGACAGTGACATATCAATGCCCAGACTCTGCTTGATGCGGTTGGCCTTGATCATCTGTTCACGCTTGAGGCTCATATAGGCCACAGCACTGTTGAGCATGTCTATGGTGTAACGGCGCTTGTCTTCACCGCTGAGCAATACCGGCAGCTCTGAGCCGTCATAATGCTCTTCGTGGTCGATAAGTGTGATCAGCAAATTACCGGTACGGCCATGAGGGCGAACTTCAACATCAAAACGAAAACGCTGCCGCAGTTGGTAGACTTTATCGCTGCCAAACCAGGAAGAATCGAGCACCTGCTCTGTCTCAATCCAGTCGGTCTCGATAGAGCCTTTATCATAATCTTCAGAGACAACGCCATAGCTTTGCTTTTGCAGATAACCCTTAACTGTACTGTAAATCTCCTGTTTGAGATCAACACTGTTGTCAATGGACTCAACCACCACTTTAATGTTGTCACTGCCCTCTTCCACATGGGTGCCTTCCGCCATAGGCAGTACTTGCAAAGGCGGACGAATATCGAGTTTTTCACCGACAAACTCGGGATTGCTTTTGGCGCCCGCTTGCGGGATCTCAAACTCTTTACTGAATCTTGGAGTGTCCAAACCTTCCGGGATCACCAAAGGTGCTGAAGTGCCGGCATCTACGTATTCGAAGTCGCCATTGGCCTGGCGACGATCAATCGGCGTACTGCAGGCTGTAACAGCGACAACCATCACTAAGGGGGTAACTTGCTTTAGCATTAAATTATTCAACCTCTATCCCGGCTTTTTGCATTGCGTTAAGCAACAGACCATGAAACTCTTCGGAAAGTTCAGTCAGAGGCAAACGAATTGTGCCTTCGCTGATGAGTCCCATACGGTGAACCGCCCATTTAACCGGTATTGGGTTTGCCTCACAAAAGAGTGCGCTGTACAAGCCGCTCAGGGATTCATCAATGGCTTTTGCCTCTACGGATCTTCCTTGCAGCGCCGCATCACACATAGCCTTGAATGCCTTAGGGACGATATTATTGGCAACCGAGATCACCCCATTGCCACCAAGAGCCAAAAATTCACGCGCCGTGGCATCGTCGCCACTGAACAGCAGAAAATCGTCACCGCAAAGCTCACGCAGTTGCTTCACCCGGGAGAGGTCGCCAGTGGCTTCTTTCACCCCAATGATGTTGGGCACATCACAAAGCTGGGCAACGGTTTCCGGCTTCATGTCAACCGAAGTGCGGCCGGGAACGTTATACAGAATTTGGGGAACATCCGTGCTGGCTGCAACCGCTTTATAATGGGCAACCAAGCCTTTAGGTGTTGGCTTGTTATAGTAAGGAGTAACCCCCAACATGGCGGCCACGTCGAGTTTCGACAATTCCCGGGTCAGTTCTATGGCTTCGGCGGTGGCATTGGCACCATTACCGCCTATGACGGGAATACGACCTGCGGCAAAAGAAAGGGTTTGCGACACCACTTCAAGGTGTTCGTGAATGGGCAGAGTGGCTGATTCGCCTGTGGTACCAACTGCAACTATGGCATCAGTCCCCTGTTTGATATGAAATTCCACCAAACGCTCGAGACTTGCAAAATCCACTGAGCCATCGCCTTGCATGGGCGTAATTAAGGCTACGATGCTTCCGTTTATCATCTTATGTCCCCAAGATTTCAGGATTCGCTATGGTACTGGTGCAGCCAGCCAATGACAAGCACTGTCAGGGCTAACAAATCGAATAAGTTGTGGTAGCATGGTTGACTGCACAAAAAACTCAGCTCACAGTGGCTGAGTTTTCGCTCTATGATACCGGAAATATGAGGAAAATTCATGACCAACTACCTGGTCGTTACCGCTATGGGCGCCGACCGTCCCGGCCTGGTCAGCAAACTGGCAAGATTAGCCAGTGATTGCGACTGTGACATAGTCGACAGCCGCATGGCGCTGTTCGGCAACGAGTTTACTCTAATTATGATGTTGTCCGGCTCCTGGGCATCCATTACCAAGATAGAAACCAGCCTTCCCAGTCTCAGTGTCGAGCTTGAGCTGATGACAGTGATGAAGCGCACCTCCAAGCACACGCCGCAAAATTATATCTCGCGTATTGAAGTGACTTTCAATGGTCAGGATCAGCGTGGCACCATGAAGCGCATCTCGCAGTTTTTGGCAGACAGATCTTTGGATCTCGGTGCGGTACGCTCATATTCGGAAGAGTTGCCGGACGGCAGCCAGACTCAGCACGTTTTCCTGGCCATCAATATCCCGGAAAAAGTCGAATTGGATAAGCTGGAAACCAGCATTCAAGCCTTGGCCGAAGAGATGTCCCTGACCTGCAACATCAAACGTATGCAAGGAATTGCGGTTCCCAAGGCCGATTGAATCCCACTTATACCAAATAAAGATCAAAAGGATTGAACGCATGAACACCTTAAATGCAGGCGATAAAGCGCCACTCTTCACCCTTAAAAACCAAAACGATGAAAATGTTTCACTGCAAGATTGCCTGAAAAAAGGCCGGGTACTGGTGTACTTCTACCCCAAGGCGATGACGCCGGGCTGCACAGTGCAAGCCTGTAGTCTCAGAGACAGCAAGACGGAACTGGACGAATTCAATGTAACCGTGCTTGGAATAAGCACTGATCCCGTGGCGAGACTGGGCAAGTTTATCGATAAGCATGAGCTCAACTTCACTCTGCTCAGCGATGAAGATCACGCAGTAGCCGATGCCTTCGGCGTCTGGGGCGAGAAAAAATTTATGGGCAAAGTTTATGATGGTCTGCACCGCCTGAGTTTTCTGATTGACCAGGACGGCACCATCAGCCACAGATTCGACAAGTTCAAGACCAAAGATCACCATCAAGTGGTGCTGGACTATCTCAAGGGATAAATCCCGTGGCTAGTTTGCCGGCTTCTATTGCGGGCACTTGCTACATAGCTAACCTAAGTTCTGTAGCTCCGAGCCTGAAATACTAAAAAAGTCCGCAATGCGTAATGCCGTTCACTTAATGTGAACGGCATTAATCCATCGGCGTCATTATTGCTTAATCAAAAAATGAAAAAGCCCGCCTGTTTGCACAAGCCGGCTTCACTGAATATGGCAAAGGAGCAGGGATTTGAACCCTGCATGACGGCGCTATAAACCCACCATCCACTAACCGCCCATACCAGGCTAATGGCAATCATCAAAACTCAGATACGAAAAAGCCCGCCTGTTTGCACAAACGGACTTCTCTGAATATGGCGGAGGAGCAGGGATTTGAACCCTGCATGACAGCGCTATAAACCCAGCAGTCCCTCGGAAATCCCCCAAACAACACCAAACGAATAACAATCATCAAAACTCAGACACGAAAAAGCCCGCCTGTTTGCACAAACGGGCTTCTCTGAATATGGCAAAGGAGCAGGGATTTGAACCCTGCATGACGGCGCTATAAACCCACCATCCTCTAACCGCCCATACCAGGCTAATGGCAATCATCAAAATAAGATACGAAAAAGCCCGCCTGTTTGCACAAGCGGGCTTCTCTGAATATGGCGGAGGAGCAGGGATTTGAACCCTGTGCATAAGGGCGCTATAAACCCAGCAATCCTCAAAGCGGTGCCAAGCTAGCAGCAATCATCAAAACTGAGAGACGAAAAAGCCCGCCTGTTTGCACAAGCGGGCTTCTCTGAATATGGCGGAGGAGCAGGGATTTGAACCCTGGATGGGCTATAAACCCATGCCGGTTTTCAAGACCGGTGCATTCAACCACTCTGCCACCCCTCCGAACGCTGCAAATACTATAGTGAGCGTCTGAGACTGTAAAGTAGAAAATGTCATGGTCTTATCTATTTGCTCAATCTGCACTCAGTCCTTAGGTGTTTCTTCTGCATGCATTGCCAAACGCGCCGGATCCGGCTTGGTAAAACCTGCCCTCACCTGCGACCAGTCGGCAAACTGACGCAGTTTATAGCCAGCAAATACCAGCACACTGCACCCCAGGATCCCCCAGGCAATAGCAGTTTCCCCGGCCGTGGCCCACACAGCAACCAGGCTTGATGCTCCGAATGCCAAGGTGATCTGTAAAAAGTTTTGCAGACCGGCCGCTTTGGAGGCGCACTGACTGAAATGTTGCAGCGCACTGTTAACCACTATCGGATAAATGGCACCATTGGCCGCGGCCAGTACAGAAAACGCAATTAGCAGTGGATAGATGGTTTGCGCCTTGAATACCAAAGTTGCCAAGGCTATCGCCAGCACACACAAACCAAACAGCGCCAGCAACAGTTTAAGCGTCATCTCACTGCCTACCCTGCGGATAAGCAACTTGCTGGCATAGCCACCGACGATAAACATGATGGTTTGCGGAATAAAGCTTAAACCTATGGCATTTGCCTGGTAGCCGTGCTGTTCCATCACTATCGGCCAGAGTGTCAGGTAGGCGAAGAAAGCCCCGGAACATGCACCATAGATGAGTACATTGCCCAAATAACCTGTGTTGTTGAAAAAGGTCTTGTAAGCCACTTTTTCTTCAGCTTTGGCCGAGCCTTCGCTTGCCGGCTTAACCAACACCATGGTCAATGCCATCAATGCCGTTGCCGTCGCTGCCAAAATGAAAAATATCGCTTCCCAGCCCAGATGCCCAAGCACCTTGGCGCCGAGAATGGGCGCCAATGCCGGTGACAAGGCCACCAAGGGCATGATGTTGGAGAAAATGCGTTGTGAGTCTTTGGCATCATACTGCTCTACCACCAAAGCCTGCCAAATGACGGCAGCACTGCAGACGCCTATCGCCTGGAAGAAACGGGCACAGTTGAGCATGATGATATTGTCACTGAAACCTATACTGACTGTCGCCAGGGCAAACAACGCCAAACCACCGAGCAGTGAGTTGCGTTTACCGAAACGCTGCACCAGAGGGCCGTAGAGCAGTTGCCCCAAGGCCAATCCGGCCAGGAAAGAGGTCAAGGACATGGCTACTTGAGAAGCGCTGGCATCAAGAGAGCTTTCAATTGCTTTGAATGCTGGGAGATACATGTCGGTCGCGATGAAAGCCAACATGCTCAGAAGCGCGAGATAGCATAAAAACATGAAATATTTAAGAGTCATATACAACCTGGTTACAACTTAAGATAAAAGTAATATGAATGCCGGTGCAGTCTAAAGCCTTGCTCTATCGAGGTGAAACGTTTATTTTTGACTTATGCCTTCAAATATTCTCACAGCAAGGAATCGCCATGCTTTCTGAACAGTCGTTACAACTTATCGATATTGTTTCTCACCTTGGCAGTTTCACCGCCGCAGCCAACAAGCTGCATAAGGTGCCCTCCGCCGTGAGTTATGCCATTAAGCAGATTGAGGAAGAGCTGGGGGTTGTGCTATTTGAACGCCACCACCGCAGCGTCAGTTTGACGCCCGCCGGAGCTCACTTCGTCAAGGAAGCCAGGATCATGCTCAAGCAACTGGACGATCTGAAACGGGAAACCCAGCGGGTGGCCAATGGTTGGCAACCGACGCTGTCCATCGCTTTGGATAACATAGTCAGGGCAGACAGGATCAGTGTGTTAATTGCCGACTTCTATCGCCACTTCACCGATGTGGAGCTGATCATTCGCATTGAGGTGTTCAACGGTGTTTGGGAAGCCTTGTCTACCGGGCGCAGCGATGTTGCCATAGGGGCGACCACCGCCATTCCGGTCGGCGGCGCCTACCATCACAGAGACATGGGCGACATCGAGTGGGCATTTTTGGTGAGCAAGTCTCACCCATTGGCGGCCATAGACCGGCCTCTGGAGGATGAAGAGCTCAGGCCCTTCCCCTCTATTTGCCTGGACGATACTTCCAGAGAGATCCCCAAGCGCCACACCTGGTTGCTGGACAATCAGCGCCGCTTGGTGGTGCCGGATTGGATCCGTGCCATCAACTGCTTCCGCGAAGGCTTGGGGATAGGCTATATGCCGGTGCACCTTGCCAGCCCCTTTATTCGCGCCGGAGCCTTGGTGGAAAAACAGTTAGCAACGCCGCTACCGGCCAGTTCCTGCTGTCTGGCTTGGAATGCCAATAAGATGTCACCGGCGCTCAAATGGGTACTGGATTATCTGGGCGATACCGAAAAACTGCACAGAGAGTGGCTCGCCTGACTTTAATTCATAAAGGATTCAGTGTTTAATGGCACAATCTATAACAGGAAACCTGCAGCGGAACCATATAAGGTTTAAGCTGCTCTAACATGGAAACTAGCCGGGCCATTAACCCTGGCTATGTCAGTCAACCTTCGGAGAAGCAAATGACTCAGCAAACCCTTTATTCGAGCCAAACTTCCACTATGGAAGTGAACAAAATGCTCAGAAACACCTACATGCTGCTGGCAATGACCATAGGGTTTTCAGCCGTATGTGCCGCCATCGCCATGGCGATGGGAATCGGCCCCATGATGTCACTGGGACTTTCCATCGGTGGCTTGGTGTTGCTGTTCGTTACCCTGAGAAAAGCGGAATCCGCCGCCGGGATCTTTTGGGTATTTGCCTTTACCGGTATGGAAGGTGCGTCTCTGGGTTATATCCTCAACCATTACGCCGGCATGAGTAACGGTCCTGAGTTGATTATTCAGGCCTTTGGTCTGACATCAGCCATCTTCGTCGCCCTGTCGGCCTATGCCGTGACCACCAAGAAAGATTTTTCCTTTATGCGCGGCTTCTTGATTGCTGGTCTGGTGGTCGTCATTGCCGCAGCAGTGATCAATATATTTGTCGGTAACGGCGCAGTATTTATGGCGGTCAATGCGGGTATCGCCCTGCTGATGACAGGTTTTATCCTGTTTGATACCAGCCGTATCGTTAATGGGGGTGAGACCAACTATATCCGCGCTACTATCGCCCTTTACCTGGATTTCCTCAACCTGTTTATCAGCCTGCTGCACCTTATGGGTGTTGGTGGCGATGACTGATCCCCACGGGATGGAAAATAGGTTAAAATGGCCCTAATTCAGGGTCATTTTTTTTGGTATGAGCAAACTTATTATTATGGTGAATGGCAGTGTCTACGGCCCGGCGGCCGGCTTCCATGCACTCAAATATACTCGGGCTGCGCTGCAAGCGGGCCATGAGGTTCACTGCGTATTCTTTTATCAGGACGGCGTAAGTCAGTCCAATGCCCTATGCGCGCCGGCATCGGACGAATTGGACTTAACTGCCGCATGGCAACAGTTGGCAAAGGAGTGGCAGCTTAATCTGGTGAACTGCGTCTCTGCCGCCCTGCGCCGCGGTGTGCTTTCAGCACAGGACGCCAAGGACAACGCCAAAGCGAGTGCCAATCTGGCCGCTGGCTTTACCATGGGAGGGCTTGGCGAGTTGGTCACCGGGCTTGAAAAGAGTGATCGTCTGGTGAGTTTTTAATGAAGAAAATAGCCATTATTTTTCGCCGGGCTCCGCATGGTTCGGCTTCCGGGCGCGAAGGCCTGGATCTGGCGCTGCTGAGCGCCAGTTTCGAGCAAGAGGTGAGCCTGATATTTACCGATGAAGGCGTGCTTACGCTGCTGAAGCAGCAGCAACCTGAGCTTATCGGCTGCAAGGATTATATCGCCACCTTAGGTGCGCTGCCGCTCTATGACATAGACACTGTGCTGGTCTGCAAGCAATCGCTGCAGGAATTGGGACTTGGCCGCACCGAACTGGTTATTCCTGCCACCATTTGTGATAACGAGCAGATCCGCCAGACTCTGCTTGATGCCGATGAGGTCATGGTTTTCTGATGATATTACACCAAATACAAACATCGGCGGCGCGCGATACTGCGCTGTCCTGCGCACTGAGATATGCCGGTAAGACAGATGTGTTTCTGCTGGCCGGCGATGCAGTAAGCGCCCTGCTGAAACGTCAATGGGCCATGGCGCTATCACCATTTAAAGTGGTGCTGGTGGCTGATGATGTTAAGGCCCGCGGGCTGGAAGACTTTCTTGGTAATTATGAACAGTTGGATTATCCGGCGCTGGTAGCGCTGACATTGGCTCATACAAAGGTTATTTCGTGGTAGATTTCATTCAATTCAATGACAAGCAGATAGCGACCGATCCTCAAGGGTACTTGAAGCAGGTTTCCGATTGGACGCCCGAGCTGGCGCCCGTTATCGCCGCAGGTGAAGATATAGAGCTGACCGCTGCCCATTGGGAAGTGGTTAACTTTGTGCGTCACTTTTATCTTGAATACAAGACCAGCCCGGCTATCCGGGTTTTGGTCAAGGCAATCGGCCAGGCGCTGGGGCCGGAGAAAGGCAACTCCAAGTACCTCTACACCCTGTTCCCTATGGGGCCGGCCAAGCAGGCAACCAAGATTGCCGGGTTGCCCAAACCGGCCAAGTGTATTTAGAGCAACTCGATTTCGCACACAAAAAAGCCCCGAACTTCGGGGCTTTTTACTATGCAGAATAACTATTTTAAATTCTCATATACCAGCATGGCTGCCTTGCCGAGCGTGGCTAAAAACAGGGCAGAAAAAACTGCGATGACGGCCACGTAGGCAAGCCAGCGCAGGTAGCGCTGACCTTTATCCATATGACCTCACCCATCAACCTATTTTTTCAATGCCACCCATATAGCTTCGCAGTGCTTCAGGTACTGTGACACTGCCATCGGCATTCTGGTAGTTTTCCAAAATGGCTACCAGCGTGCGACCAACTGCCAGACCAGAACCGTTCAGAGTGTGGATAAGCTTTGGCTTGTTGTCGTCTTTGGAGCGATAACGGGCCTGCATTCGCCGCGCCTGGAAGTCACGCACGTTAGAGCAGGAAGAGATCTCACGGTAGGTATTTTGAGCCGGAACCCAGACTTCAACGTCGTAGGTCTTGGCGGCACCAAAGCCCATATCACCGGTACACAGGACGATAGTTCTGTGTGGCAGACCCAGCTTCTTCAGTACGTTTTCGGCGTGACCGACCAACTGTTCCAATGCGGCTTCAGAATCTTCCGGCTTCACCAATTGCACCATTTCGACCTTGTCGAATTGGTGTTGGCGGATAAGGCCGCGAGTATCTTTACCGTAAGAGCCGGCTTCACTGCGGAAGCATGGCGTGTGAGCAGTCAACTTGATAGGCAACTCGGCCTCATCCAGTATGGTGTCGCGGGCCAGGTTAGTCAGCGGCACTTCGGCGGTTGGGATCAGGCTAAGCCCCTGGCCTTCCTCTGTGGCCGGTTTGGTGTGAAACAGATCTTCACCAAATTTGGGCAGTTGGCCTGTGCCCTTAAGGCTGGCTTCGTTGACCAGTAAAGGCACATAGCATTCGGTGTAGCCGTGCTCCTGAGTATGCAAATCCAGCATGAACTGCGCCAGAGCGCGGTGCATACGGGCAATTTGGCCCTGCATAAAGATAAAGCGTGAACCCGTTACCTTAACGGCACTCTTGAAATCCAATCCTTTGAGCTGTTCACCGAGATCCACATGATCCCGTACCGGGAAGTCGAACTCCCTTGGTGTGCCCCAGCGGCGGATTTCCACGTTGTCGTTCTCGTCTGAACCCACAGGTACAGATTCATCCGGCAAATTGGGAATGCTCATGGCAATAGCATCCAGCTCTTCAAGCAGCGCACTCAGCTCCTGCTTTTTACTGTCCAACTGGCTGCCGAGATCGCCTACC
The DNA here is from genome assembly GCF_007636515.1 of Shewanella sp. MSW. NCBI lineage: Bacteria > Pseudomonadati > Pseudomonadota > Gammaproteobacteria > Alteromonadales > Shewanellaceae > Shewanella > Shewanella sp. MSW. The sequence goes on along the minus strand of NZ_LVDR01000007.1, from coordinate 88,317 downwards.
TGCGCCATGATTGGAGCAACGTCCTCACCGCGGGACTTGGCTTGACCTATGGACTTGGAGATGGCATTGCGACTGGCCTGCAGCTCTTCGGTTTCCACCTGCAGCGACTTACGCTTTTCTTCCAGCTTGGTCAGCCTGTCTACATCGAGGATAAAACCGCGGGTCGCCAGGCGCTCCGCAGTTGTTGCGAGTTCATTACGCAGATATTTTGGATCTAACATGTCTACTTGTCTTATCAGTTATACGCGTGAAAAAATCAGCAGTTGCCCCAGGTAAACCATGGCCAGGCACAGTCCCAGGTTCAACGCCACATTCAGAAATGCCTTTAGCAACTCACCTCCCTGTATCAGCAGTAAGGTTTCATTTGAGAAAGTCGAGAAGGTTGTCAGTGCTCCAAGAAATCCGACACCGACCAGCGCCTTGATCTCAGGGCTGATATGACTGAGTTCTCCCAGTGCATAGATCATCCCCATCAGAAATGAGCCAAGTACATTAACAACCAGTGTACCAAAAGGAAAACCACTGCCAAATAGCTGGAGCACAAATATCGATATCAGGTAGCGCAAAACTGCGCCGGTTGCACCGCCAAGGGCGACAACGGTCAGATTAATCATACCTTTTGTTCTCACTTTGGCGGTCGAGCTGGCAAAGCTGCGCCAACTTATCGCGGATCCGTTTCTCGAATCCCCGCTCAGTCGGATAATAAAAACGACTCTCGGCCAAGGCTTCGGGGAAATAACATTCACCGGCGGCGTAAGCATTGGCCTCATCATGAGCATAACGATAGCCTTCACCGGCACCAATGGATTTCATCAGTTCGGTCGGCGCGTTTCTCAAATGCATGGGAACAGGCTGCTGGCCGGTTTCCCGGGCCAGTTGTCTGGCCGCCTTAAAGGCTGTATACACCGCATTACTCTTGGGCGCCGAGGCCAGATAAACAATCGCCTGCGCGATGGCACGCTCGCCCTCTGCCGGGCCGACCCGGTGGAAACAGTCCCAAGCGTTGAGAGCGACTGTCATTGCGGTAGGATCGGCATTCCCCACATCTTCAGAGGCTATCGCCAGCAGGCGTCTTGCAACATACAGAGGATCGCAGCCCCCTTCCAGCATGCGACAAAACCAATAGAGCGCCGCATCTGGCGCCGAGCCGCGAATCGATTTGTGCACGGCAGAGATCAGGTCGTAATATTGATCGCCATTCTTATCAAACCCCGCCAACTGTTCACCGGCTACCTGCACCAGCATGGCCTCGGTAAAACTACCGCCGTCCGGCAGCATGTCACTCATCAGCTCCACCAGGTTGAGAACCTTGCGGGCATCACCATCGGCGAGAGTCGCCAACTTGGCCATCAGCTCCTGCGGCATCTGCAACCTGCGTTTGCCAAGGCCACGCTCTTCATCAGCGAGCGCCTGGGTCACTATGGTAGCAATCTCGTCTTCATCGAGACGCTTAATCAGATAAACCCGCACCCTGGAAAGCAAAGCGTTATTGATTTCAAACGAAGGGTTTTCTGTGGTGGCGCCGATAAAAATCACAGTGCCATCTTCAATAAAAGGCAGAAAAGCATCCTGCTGGCTCTTGTTGAATCTGTGCACCTCATCGACAAACAGCAAGGTGCGCTGGCCGCGCGATTGCGCCACATTTTTGGCATGTTCTATCGCCGAGCGGATCTCTTTCACCCCGGATGTGACCGCAGATATTCGTTCCACGTGAGCGTTGGCATAATGAGCGACCAGCTCTGCCAGTGTCGTCTTTCCGGTACCCGGCGGCCCCCAGAACATCATGGAATGGGCCTTTCCTGCCTCCAGTGCCAGTCTCAGCGGTTGCCCTGGTCCCAGCAGATGTTGTTGACCGACGTATTGCTCCAGCGTCGCCGGGCGCATTCTTGCAGCCAGAGGGCGAAAGTCGGGGGCGAAATCAAAGCTCAGGCTGGACAAGGTTAACCTTCCCGCCCTGGGCGCTGATCGTCAATGGAAACGCCTTCGGGAACCTCAAATTTAAACAGTGTCTTGTCGCTATCTGTCAACGGCTGTTGCCCGCTCAGGTTGAACTGACTGAGATTACCCTGAGTGTCTTTCAGTGCCAGTTGGGTCAAAGTATTATCATTGAAACAGACGCTGACCTGCTGTACTCCGGCCTCTTCAGTCTTGGGTGCTATCTGGAAACACTCTTTGTCCAGAGTGATGTTATAGCGGGCCCAACTGGCCTCGTCGCGGCGCACTAAAAGCGTCATGGGCGAAGCGGCAATGGCATTTTCCAGCGCTAGCACGCTCACTTCCTCGGCGAACGGGTTATAGATCCAAACATCTTTGCCATCTGCCACTATCACAGATTCATCCGGCTGCTGTAGATGCCAGTAAAACTGATTGGGCTGCGCCAAGGCGAGCTCGCCAGTGCCTTGCTGAATAAGTTTGCCATTAATATCTGTAACCTGCTGCTGGAAATCGGCTTTCAGACCGGCAATGGCATCTAACTTAGCTTTGAGTTGTCCGGCATCATCGGCCACGGCCGGTAAGCTCATTGCCAGAGCAAGAAACATAACGCTTTTTTTCATCTGTACCTCAATCTGTCTTATCTTGGCGGCGGTGGCGCCAAGACTTCGCGGTTGCCATTATGGCCCTGGGCACTGACCACCCCTTGAAGTTCCATCTGCTCTATGATGCGAGCGGCGCGGTTATAACCTATCTTGAACTTACGCTGCACACTGGAGATAGAGCCCCGGCGGGTTTCGGTAACAAAAGCCACGGCTTCGTCGTAGAGTGCATCCAGCTCCTCCTCGCCGCCTTCCGGTGCTTCACCGGGCAGCAACACCTGTTCGCCGTCACTGGCCCCCTGAAGAATTTCTTCAATATATTGAGGCTTACCGCGGGCATGCCAATCAGCAACGACCGCATGCACCTCGTGATCGTCCACAAAAGCACCGTGAACCCGGTTGGGCACGCCGGTACCCGGGGGCAGATAGAGCATATCGCCCATCCCGAGCAGGGTTTCGGCGCCTTGCTGATCCAAAATGGTGCGCGAGTCGATGCGGGAAGAAACCTGGAAAGCGATGCGGGTGGGAATGTTGGCCTTGATAAGGCCTGTTATCACATCCACAGACGGGCGCTGGGTCGCCAGAATCAGGTGTATACCGGCAGCGCGGGCTTTCTGGGCGATACGGGCAATCAGCTCTTCCACCTTCTTACCGACTATCATCATCATGTCGGCAAATTCGTCCACGACAACCACGATAGAGGGCAACTTGTCGAGTTCAGGCGCCGTATCTTCCATGCTTTCGTTGGACTTCCAAAGCGGATCGCATATTGGCGTACCAGCGGCCTTGGCCTCGGCGATTTTGGCGTTGAAGCCCTTGAGGTTACGTACCCCGAGCGCCGACATCAGTTTGTAGCGCCGCTCCATCTCACCAACACACCAGCGCAGGGCATTGGCGGCCTCTTTCATATCCGTAACCACTTCACACAAGAGATGCGGAATACCTTCATAGACAGAAAGCTCCAGCATCTTGGGATCTATCATGATAAAACGCACATCTTCCGGGCCGGATTTGTACAACAGACTGGTGATCATCACGTTGACCCCGACCGACTTACCTGAACCTGTGGTACCAGCCACCAAAAGGTGCGGCATCTTGGCCAAGTCCACCACGACCGGATCGCCGGCAATGTCCTGTCCAAGCACCATGGTGAGATTGGATTTACTGTCCTTGAATGCCTGGCAATCAAGCACATCACGCATAAATACGGTTTCGCGGAACTTGTTGGGCAGTTCCAGCCCCACATAGGCCTTACCCGGAATAACCTCGACCACCCGCACACTTTCAGCCAGCAGAGAGCGCGCCAAGTCCTTGGATAAGTTAGAAATTTTTGAAGCCTTGACCCCGGGAGCCAAGTCCAGCTCAAAGCGGGTAATCACAGGGCCGGGATAGACTCCGACCACTTGCGCGGTAATATTGAAGTCAGCGAGTTTGCTTTCCACCAAGCGTGCAACCTGATCCAGTTCTTCTTCACTGATGGGGTTCTTCTTGCGATTGGGCACATCCAAAAGTGAGATGCTCGGCAAGGGATCCATAGGTTGCTTACGTTCTTTGGAAGTGCCCTCTTCACCGGGCAAAATAATAATGCCGTTTTCAACCCTGGCTTTCTGGGCCTGCAATTGCCGCTCTTTATGACTGATAGCCCCAGTAGAAGCACGCTTGTCGAAGTCTATTGCGGTATTACTCGTCTGCCAAGGCGGCGTGTCAGCAGCATTATCGGTCGCACTTCCGGCAACCCCGGCAAAAAGCACAGGTTCTACCCTGCCCTGACGCTTGTGCTCAGTATCAGTGTTCTCATCGGCCATTTCCGCGTCTTCCCGCTCCAGAGATTGCTGATCCTTTTTACGGAAACGACTCAGCAATCCAGGCTTCTTGGCGGGCGGCTCTATGACCTCATCTTCATCGTCTTCGAGCACTTCTTCCGGCTCAAGTTCATCGCGTTCACGGCGGAACTTGTCCACTACCGACATAAAGCCGCGGGTATCTTCGGTTTCTTTCGGACCAGACAGACGTGCCGGCAACTGTTTGAGCTTGAGAAAACACCAGATAGTTGCCAAGCCTGTGAGCTCGACTATGGTAAGCCAGCTTATTCCTGTCAGCAGAGTGAAACCCGCGCCGACAAAGCAAAGTAGCAGCAGTGTGGTACCCAACTGGTTGAAGTAAGGCAGCATGGCTTGGGCTATCACGTCGCCGGCCACGCCACCGGCAGAAAACTCATAGATATCACCGGCATTCATACTGGCCAAGGCAGCCAGGCTGAGCACCATCAACAGAAAGCCTATCAAGCGCAAGCCGACCGAGAAATAATCCACTTCCAACAGTTTGTGAGCGCGCCTGAAGATCAACCAACCGGTTCCGGCAATGATGATAGGGATTAAGTAGGCGGTGTAGCCAAAGAAATAGAACAGGACATCGGCCAGCCAGGCACCTACGGCACCGGTGACATTCTCGATCTCCCCTTGATAGTTAGACTGACTCCAACCGGGATCGCCCGGATGAAAGCTGCCCAGCGCCAACAGTATATAGATGGCGATCATGCAGCACAGAATAAGCCCCCCTTCCAGCAGGCGTTGCAAGCCACTGAGGGTTCTGACACTATTTCCCTGAGACAAATGCGATTTCCATAAGCAAACGAAAAACGGATGGATTTAAGATACCAGAATCAACCTGAATGTGCAGCGAATAAGCCTACGAAAGCCACTAAAAGCAAGTGGATAAGGAGACTTTGTGTATTAGACTTTCTATTCCGGATTAAAAAGCAAACAGCAGTGGTGAAAAAGGAGCCAAATAGACTCCTTTTTCGAGGACGATATCGGGATCAAGCTTCGGCTGAAATACTGATGGCTACTTTACTGGTTTGCTTCACTTCTTCCATTACCACATAGGTACGGGTATCGGATACGGAAGGCAATTTCAATAGGGTTTCGCCCAATAATTTACGGTAAGCAGACATATCCGACACCCGGGTCTTGAGCAGATAATCGAAATCGCCGGATACCAGATGACATTCCTGAATATCATCCAAAAGCTGTACTGCACGGTTAAATTTATCAAAGACTTCGGGAGTATCTCTGTTAAGGGTGATCTCAACAAACACCAGTAAAGATGCACCTAAAAAGTGCGGGTTGACCAGTGCGGTATAACCGTTAATGTAGCCTTGTTTTTCAAGACGCTTAACGCGTTCAAGACAGGGTGTTGGACTCAAACCAACACGTTTGGAAAGCTCAACGTTGGAAATGCGACCGTCAATTTGCAGTTCATTAAGAATATTACGATCGATACGATCCAAGTCTTTTACAGGACTCTTTTTATTATTTACCATATTTTTAACCTTGTTTTATCACTAAAACAACATTTAATTTTGCGTATGTCACAAGTTTAGCAGCATAATCTGCCCGGGCAATACTATACTAGACTTTCCTGAATTGATCACGTTCAGGTCACTATAAAATAACAATTATGCCCATTAAAAGTGGGTTTTTTAGTATATTGAGGCTCGAAAATGATAATTGGTGTTCCAAAGGAAATCAAAAACCATGAATATCGCGTGGGTATGGTGCCGTCCAGCGTACGCGAGCTCACTATGCATGGCCATCAGGTTTTTATCGAAACGAATGCTGGTAATGGGATCGGTTTTACCGATCAAGACTATATCAATGCCGGAGCGTCCATTTTGGACACGGCCGCCGAGGTTTTTGCCAAGGCTGAGATGATTGTCAAAGTCAAAGAGCCACAGGCCGTAGAACGTGCCATGTTGCGCCATGATCAGATCCTCTTTACCTATCTGCACCTTGCCCCTGATCTGCCCCAGACAGAAGAACTGATTAGCAGCGGCGCTGTTTGTATCGCCTATGAAACAGTTACCGATGATCGTGGTGGCTTGCCTTTGCTGGCTCCCATGTCAGAAGTAGCCGGACGTATGTCCATCCAGGCCGGAGCAATGGCGCTGGAAAAATCCATGGGTGGTCTGGGCATGTTGCTCGGTGGTGTTCCCGGAGTTGAGCCAGCCAAAGTTGTGATCATAGGTGGCGGTATGGTTGGAACCAATGCCGCACAAATGGCAGTCGGTATGGGCGCCGATGTAGTGGTGCTTGATCGTTCTATTGATGCACTGCGTCGTTTGAACGTACAGTTTGGCTCCAAAGTTAAGGCTATCTATTCTACGGCAGACGCCATTGAGAAACATGTGCTGGAAGCCGATCTGGTCATCGGCGGCGTGCTGATCCCCGGGGCGGCGGCGCCCAAGCTGGTTACCCGAGAACATATTAAGAAGATGAAGCCAGGTGCCGCGATAGTGGATGTCGCCATAGATCAGGGTGGTTGTGTGGAAACCTCTCATGCCACAACTCACCAAGATCCTACCTATATCGTCGATGATGTAGTGCATTACTGTGTGGCCAATATGCCGGGCGCTGTGGCGCGTACTTCCACCTTTGCCCTGAACAACGCAACCCTGCCCTACATTCTCAAGCTGGCCCGTCTGGGTTACCGCGACGCGCTCTTGTCTGACAAGCACTTGCAAAATGGTCTTAACGTGATGCACGGTAAGATCACCTGTAAAGAAGTCGCTGTAGCACACAATATGCCTTATACCGCTGCCAACGAACTGTTACAGTAAATAAATTAGTTATAGCGTTAAAGGAGCCCAAGGGCTCCTTTTTTTCGATTAAGCCAATCTTGAAGATTCTATTGCAAGCGCTTTACCCTTTGGGGGAAATTACCTACAATCGCTGCTATTTGCCAAGGCACGGAGAGAATAAAATGAGCCAAGCCAAACATTGTAACCTACTTATCTTGGGGTCTGGCCCCGCCGGCTATACCGCAGCCGTTTATGCTGCCCGCGCCAATCTCAAGCCAGTGATGATCACAGGTATCCAACAGGGTGGCCAGTTGACCACAACGACCGAAGTCGAAAACTGGCCCGGCGATGCCGAAGGCCTGACAGGTCCTGCGCTAATGGAACGGATGCAAAAGCATGCCGAGAAGTTCGATACCGAAATCATCTTTGACCATATCAATGAAGTTGACCTGCAGCAGCGCCCTTTCACCTTGAAAGGTGACAACGGTGAATACACCTGTGATGCGCTGATCATAGCTACCGGCGCCTCGGCCAAGTATCTCGGTCTGCCATCTGAAGAAGCCTTCAAGGGCCGTGGTGTATCTGCTTGTGCCACCTGTGACGGTTTCTTCTACCGCAACCAGAAAGTGGCGGTGATCGGCGGTGGTAACACAGCGGTTGAAGAAGCGCTCTACCTTTCCAACATCGCGGCTGAAGTACACTTGATCCATCGCCGTGACAGCTTCCGCTCTGAGAAAATTCTTATCGACCGTCTGATGGATAAAGTCGAAAACGGTAATATCATTTTGCATCTGGATAGGACTCTCGATGAAGTGACTGGCGATGCCATGGGGGTTACCGGACTCAAGATGAAGAGCACCAAAGACGCCAGTATTTCCGAGTTGGAAGTGGCTGGGGTATTTGTCGCCATTGGCCACAGTCCCAACACAGGTATCTTCGAAGGCCAGTTGGAGATGAATGGCGGTTATATCAAGGTCGAAAGCGGCCTTAACGGTAATGCCACCCAGACCAGCGTCAAAGGCGTATTCGCCGCCGGCGATGTGATGGATCAGCACTACCGTCAGGCCATCACCTCAGCCGGAACCGGTTGTATGGCGGCTCTGGATGCCGAGCGCTTCCTGGATGCCCAGAAATAAGCTCTGCCGATATACTGAAAAAGCCAGTCATTGATGACTGGCTTTTTTGTCTGAGACATTAAAATATAAGTAAATCACAGGCATGAAAAAAGGGACCTTAAGTCCCTTTTTAACAGCAACTACAACTTATCTCCTGAGAGATTAGTTTGCCAGTGCTTCCTTCGCTTTTTCTACCAGAGTAGCAAACACTACTTTGTCGAATACAGCGATGTCTGCCAAAATCTTACGATCGATTTCGATAGACGCCTTTTTCAGACCGTTGATGAAACGGCTGTATGAAAGACCATTCTGACGAGAAGCCGCATTGATACGTGCAATCCACAGTTGACGGAATTGACGCTTCTTCTGGCGACGGTCACGGTAAGCATATTGACCTGCTTTGGTTACTGCTTGTACCGCTACACGGAAAGTACGTGAACGGGCACCGTAGTAACCTTTGGCAAGTTTAAGAACTTTCTTGTGACGAGCTCGTGCAGTTACACCACGCTTAACTCTTGGCATTTTTCAATTCCTCCTAATTAAGCGTATGGCAGTTGGCGTGCAATCATTGGCACGTCAGCTTTGGCAACTAAACACTTGGCGCGCAGATGACGCTTACGCTTGGTGCTCTTCTTGGTCAGGATGTGACGCAGATGGGCTTGCTTACGCTTGAAACCATTGGCGGTTTTCTTAAAACGCTTCGCTACACCCTTGTCGGTTTTCATTTTAGGCATTACTAAAACTCCGCATTGGGATATTAATAAAACGCAAGGCGAGCAAAGGCCCGTAGACCTTTGCTACTTTTCAGGGTTGCCCTGCTATTTCTTCTTGGGCGCCAGCACCATGATGGCTTGTCGACCTTCCATTTTCGGGAAGGATTCAACAACCGCATACTCTTCCAGATCGGCCTTGATACGGTTCAAAAGATCCATACCCAGGTTCTGGTGTGCCATTTCGCGTCCGCGGAAACGCAGCGTAACTTTCGCTTTGTCTCCATCTTCTAGAAAACGAATCAGGTTGCGTAGTTTTACCTGATAGTCGTTTTCATCAGTACCAGGGCGGAATTTAACTTCCTTCACCTGGATCTGTTTCTGCTTCTTCTTCTGTTCTTTCTGGGCTTTTGCCTTGTCGAACAGATATTTACCGTAGTCCATGATACGGCATACAGGCGGCTCAGCATTAGGACTGATCTCAACCAGATCCAGACCTGCCTCATCGGCTACTTCCTGAGCCTCTTTGATGCTGACGATACCAATGGCTTCACCATCAACGCCATTCAAACGTACCTCAGGTACGCCGGTAATTTCTTCATTAATTCTATTCGGGGCCGCCTGACGGCCTGCTGATTTTTTGATCTTTATGACCTAATCCTCCAACAATTCAAGACTACGGAGCGAAATTTGTTGCTTGACCTTAGCGGCGAAATCATCGATTCGCATCTTACCTAAGTCCACCCCGTCTCGGGTACGCACAGCGACTTCCCGATTTTCCATCTCCTGATCACCTATGACCAGCAAATAAGGAACCCGCCTCAAAGTGTGCTCGCGTATTTTAAAGCCTATTTTTTCATTCCTCAAGTCTTTAGAGGCACGTATGCCCTGTTCCTTGAAGAATTCGACTACTTCTTCAACATAATCAGCTTGTTTGTCTGTTATGTTCATAACAACAACCTGCACAGGGGCCAGCCAGGTTGGGAAACGACCGGCGAACTCTTCGATGAGAATACCGAGGAATCGCTCCAAAGAGCCCAAAATCGCACGGTGGATCATCACAGGAGTCTGACGGCTGTTGTCTTCGGCAACATAAGTTGCGCCCAGACGACCTGGTAAAGCGTAGTCAAGCTGCACTGTACCACACTGCCAGGCACGGTCCAGACAATCGTGCAGAGTGAACTCGATTTTAGGACCGTAGAAGGCGCCTTCACCGGGCAGGATTTCAAATTCAATATCGTTGCTGCGCAGCGCTTGTTTCAGAGCTTCTTCTGCCCTATCCCACATGGCATCATCACCGATACGCTTTTCTGGACGGGTAGAGAGCTTAACCACGATATTGCTGAAGCCGAAAGTGGAATAGGTGTCGTACACCATCTTGATACACTTACTGACTTCGGATTGCACCTGCTCTTCAGTACAGAATACGTGCGCATCGTCCTGGGTAAAACCACGAACCCGCATAAGGCCGTGCAAGGCACCTGAAGGCTCATTACGGTGACAGCAGCCGAACTCGGCCATCCGCAGCGGCAGGTCACGATAAGACTTGAGGCCCTGGTTGAAGATTTGCACATGACCGGGGCAGTTCATCGGCTTGACGGCGTATTCGCGGTTCTCACTGCTGGTTGTAAACATCGCTTCGGCGTATTTATCCCAGTGACCTGAACGTTCCCACAGCACACGGTCCATCATCAGCGGGCCTTTCACTTCCTGATAGTCGTACTGGCTCAGCTTCTGGCGAATAAAACGCTCAAGCTCGAGGAATACGCTCCAGCCGTCATTATGCCAAAACACCATGCCCGGCGCTTCTTCCTGCATATGGTACAGGTCCAGCTGCTTGCCGATTTTACGGTGGTCACGCTTGGCCGCTTCTTCCAAGCGAGTCAAATGAGTCTTGAGCGCTTTCTTGTCTGCCCAGGCAGTACCATAGATGCGCTGCAACATCTTGTTGTCTGAGTTACCACGCCAGTAGGCGCCGGCAACATTCATCAGTTTAAAGAAATGGCAGAAACGCATGTTGGGCACATGAGGACCACGACACATGTCTGTGTATTCTTCGTGGTGATACAGTGCCGGAGTGGCATCACGGCTAATGTTTTCGTCCAGGATTGCCACTTTGTAAGGCTCGCCGCGAGATTCAAAAGTATCACGGGCTTCCTGCCAGCTAACCACGCGCTTGACTACGTCATAGTTGGTCTTGGCCAGTTCCAGCATGCGTTTTTCCAGCTTCTCCAGATCTTCCTGGGTCAGTTTATGATCCAGGTCGATGTCATAGTAGAAGCCGTTATCAATAACAGGACCAATCGCCATCTTGGTTTCGGGCCACAGTTGTTTGATCGCATGACCCAACAAATGCGCGCAAGAGTGACGAAGGATTTCCAGCCCTTCTTCATCTTTGGCCGTGATGATCGACAGTTCTGCATCTGTTTCGATCAGATCACAGGCATCTTTCAACTCGCCGTTGACTCGTCCGGCAATACAGGCTTTCGCCAGGCCAGGACCAATATCAGCAGCAACATCGAGTGTAGAGACTGGGTTGGCAAACTCGCGTTTGCTCCCATCGGGAAGTGTAATTACGGGCATGAAAATTCCTTGTCCAGTGGTGACCCACACGTAGGGCCACTTGGTTATCAATGATAAAAAAGTATGTTAGCCCTTGGGTTAAGGCAGTACAGGAGCCTTAAGGTCTCCGCCGGGCAGACTGGTAATTTTACGGGATAAGGCCCGGCCCACGCAACCCAAAAACATTCAATGAATAAGCTTTGGCTCACAGGCCGGGGCTATACTTACTTTATGTTGTGAGCTTGGGTTCTATCGTCCAAAGGCATAGGGCTGAACGGCGGAGGAGGAAACTATGCAACTTAAAAGTCAAACTATTTGTTGCCCCCATTGTGGCCACCATCAAAAAGTAGAGCTCGATGCCAGCGGCGGCGACCAGGAGTTTTACAATGATTGTCGGGTATGCTGCAACCCCATCCACATGAGGCTGCACATCAATGACCAGAGGCATATGATAGAGCTTTACGTCGATGGCGATGACGAACAGCTCTACTGAGAGTTACCACATAAGATCGTCCGGAATGACATAATCTGCGTAAGGGTCCTCTTCATCCGGCACTTGCTCCGCGTTGTTCTCGGCTTGCCACAAATAGCCACACCAAGCCGGCACCAACAGATTGACCCGCTCGGCGAGTTTATGGGGCACCAGATAGCTGCTTTGCTCAATTCGCACTATCCCCAAACGGCCACCAAGTAGCTGATTCTGGAGTTTTTCATTGATATACAATGGGTATATCTTGTTCTCCAACGTATAGTTGAACTTGATTTCGCCATCTTTCGGCAGCGCCACCGCATTTTGCTTAATCTCAGTGACCAGGCCACGAACCAAGCCTTTCTCTGTGGCCTCGGCAAAGCGTTGTTCATTGAGTGCCTTATCCTTTTCTGCCTGCTGCTTTTTCTGCTGTGCGATTTGCGCCTTCAGCTGGGCAGAGCCATCATCAATATTGGACTTGCGGTTACGTTTCTTCTGGGTTTTGACATCGCGAACTTTTTGCTTGCTGGCGAGCCCCGCCTTAAGCAACTGTTCCTGTAATGCGTTTGCCATTTTATAATCTCTCTCTTGCTACTTACTTGATTCTAGCTTTGCTGCCAGCGCCCCGAGTTGACTCATGGCCGCACTGGCACCGCCAAGCGACCAACCACCGTCGACCGGTAATATGGTTCCGGTAATATAGGAAGCCATTGGCGAGGCCATAAAGAGTGCGGCATTGGCCAAGTCTTCGCCCTCACCATTGCGTTTTAACGGTACACTCTCTGCCACCTGTTGTTGCAACTGCGCCGACGGCGCCAAGCGATTAAATCCTTCGGTACCGGCAATTGGACCAGGCACCAGGGAGTTTATCCGTATGCCTTCAGGCCCCCATTCCAACGCCAGTGTGCGGGTCAACATATCGACTCCCGCCTTGGCGGCACAAACGTGGACCTGCATCGGCATGGCAATATACGCCTGCGGCGCCGAAATTTGAATAATGCTGGCGCCAGGGCGCTTAAGCATAGGATAGGCTTGTTTCAACACCTGAAAACTGCCCAACAAATCGATATCCATGACAGATTTGAAACCGTTGGCGCTGAGTTTGGCGGCGCTGGCTGGGAAATTGCCGGCGGCGCCACTGACAAGCACATCAATATGCGGGAAACTCTGGGCCAAAACTGTAAAGCCTTGCTCGAGTGCCGGCAAATCCCTGACATCGAAGCTCAGGCCCAGATGTTGACCTTGCGGATTGGCTTCATTCAATAACGCCACTGCGGCTGCCACTTTTTCCGGGTTACGGCTGGCAACCGCCACATGGGCACCGGCTACTGCGAACGCCTTGGCGATACAAAGGTTAATGCCGCTGGTACCCCCGACGACCACTACATACTTACCCTGATAATCGAACATTGAGCTTCTCTCCTATCCACTGATCATTCGTTATTCCGGTCCATACTGCAAGTCGCCGGTATGTCGCAAGTTTATGCCAACGATTGATGTATCGCCTGCAATGTCGCCAAAGGATCGGCCGCTTGAGTAATGGGTCGACCTATGACCAGATAATCTGAGCCCGCGGCCATAGCTTCGGCCGGGGTCATGATGCGTTTTTGATCGCCGGCGTCACTGCCCGCCGGACGAATACCCGGAGTCACCAGTTTGAAATCGGCGCCAAGTTCGGCCTTGAGCATACTGGACTCTCGGGCCGAGCAGACCACACCATCGAGACCGGCTGTTTGCGTCAGGCGCGCCAGTCTTCGAACCTGCTCTTCAGCACTGCCTTCAACACCAATAAGCTTGAGCTCATCGTCGCTCATTGACGTCAGCACAGTAACAGCAATCAGCAAGGGGGCGTTATCCCCATAAGGTAATAAGGCCCGGCGGGCAGCTTCCATCATGGCGAGACCGCCACTGGCGTGGACATTCACCATCCACACCCCCATTTCGGCGGCGGCAGCTACCGCTTTGGCCACTGTATTGGGAATATCGTGAAACTTCAGGTCCAGAAACAGCTCAAACCCTCGGTCATGGATCTCTTTCACCAGTTGAGGCCCGAACAGGGTAAACATCTCTTTGCCTACCTTAAGGCGGCACATAGACGGATCCAACTTATCAATAAGTTGCAATGCTTTGAATTTATTATCAAAGTCCAAGGCGACCACAATAGGTGTCTCTGTCATTTTTACTCCGTTATCTGAGGGTTATTCACCGTCCAAACCGCGAACCCGCTTAATACTGCCCCAGCTCTTGCAGGATGGGCAGTGCCAATACAAGGTATGTGCCGGGAAACCACACTCCCGGCAGCGGTAACTTGGACGGAATCTAATTTGTTGCTCTACCAATTTTTCCAGCATCGCCAGGCTATCTCGTGCCTGGCCCTGCTCAGCTTGCTTGATGTGCATCTGCATAAGGTGCTGGAACCCCCGCATGGTGGGGTGACGATAGAGAGCTTGCATCACCATGTCTTCGGCGCCTTTGATATCGCCGTCTTCAATCATACGCTGCGCCAATGCCACCACAACTGAAGCACCCGCGCCCTTATCTATGGCGTGAGCCAACAGTTCGCGATAACCTTCAATATCCTTGAGCTCTTGATAGAGCTGGCGGGCACAGGCGAGTGCATCGGCAAAAAGCTCGGCATCGGCGTCAATCAGTTGATTGAGCATCTGTTTGGCCTGAGGTAACTGTCCGGCATCCAAGTAGGCGTTGGCCAGTGACAACAAGGCGCGGCCACATTGAGGGTCTTGCTTGAGTGCGGCTTGAAAGCCCTTGAGTTTTCCCGCTTCATCGTCAGCTTCTTCGGCCAATTGGCAATGGAAATGGGCGATGACGGGTTTCAGACCCTGCTGGCTTTTTCGTGGCAAGCGCTTGGTGATATCTATCGCCTTTTGCCAATCTTTGGTGGTTTGGTAAATGGAGATCAGTTGGGTTTCCGCTTCTTCGCTGTGATCGTCCTGACTGACCAGGTTAAGGAAAATCTCCTCAGCCCTATCGTAGAACCCGGCGGCCATATAGTCCTTACCCAGCTCCATCATCGCCATGTCTCTTTGCTCGGTGGCGAGATTGGGCCTGGCTATCAGGTTTTGGTGAATACGAATAGATCTATCTACTTCACCCCGTTTGCGAAACAAGGAACCCAAAGACAGGTGAGTGTCTATGGTTTCATCATCGACATCCAACATGCTGATAAAGAGATCAACAGCCTTGTCCGACTCATTGGAGAGCAGAAAGTTGAGCCCGGTGAAGTAGTCTCGGCTCAGTTTCTTTTGTGCTGAATTCTGTTTCTGCTTCAAACTGCGGCGGCCCATGTACCAACCGTAAGCCGCAGCAATAGGCAGCAACAGAAAGAGAAGTTCGAGCATACTAGGCGTCTTGCCCCTGCTGCTGCGTTAATGTCTGGATCTTCTTACGGGCATTACGCAATGACAGTTTCAGCTTCATGATGTAGTAGAAAGCAATGACCCAGCTGAGGATAAACCCCGCCAGAAACACCACGGCCAACACCACAGGCAAACGGAACTCTCCCTGTGCCACAAAATAACTGATGGTGACCAGCTGTTCATTGCGAGAGCCAAATACCAGTGCCACTACAAACAACATTGCCACCAGTACGGTTGCGACAAATGACTTCACGTTGCACTCCATAAACGCGTTTCAATGTTCTGATTATCCAGTAATTTGACTGAGCTGACCAGCTTTAGCCAAGCTCCGGGCATAAAAAAGCCCCCTTTCGGAGGCTTTTAATACAACAGCGATTAACGGTTATAAGCGTCAACGCGTTCGCGCAGTTCTTTGCCTGGCTTAAAGTGCGGGACGTACTTGCCATCCAACTCGACTGATGTTCCCGTTTTGGGATTACGACCAGTGCGAGGTGCACGATAGTGAAGTGAAAAGCTGCCAAAGCCACGGATCTCTATGCGATCACCGCTTTCCAATGTTTTAGCCATTTGCTCCAACATCTCTTTGATGGCGCCTTCTACTTCTTTCGCCGACAGTTGCGACTGCCCACTGGCGAGTTTTTCGATCAGTTCGGATTTAGTCATCCTAGCTACCCCTATTATCAAGCCAAACACAGTCACCTAACAGGGGGCAAGCCCCCTGTACTACAGGCACTTACTTACGAGCTGCTTTAAACGCTTCAGCCATTGCATTAGTCATGATAGCGTCATCCTGCTTGTTCAGGTTAGCCATCACTTCTTTTTCTTCAGCTTCGTCTTTAGCACGTACAGACAGGCTGATTGCACGGTTCTTGCGATCTACGCCCATGAACTTGGCTTCAACGCTGTCACCTACATTGTAGACGCTTGATGCATCTTCAACACGGTCACGGCTGATGTCAGATACACGGATGTAACCTTCAACGGTGTCAGCCAGCTCAACAGTAACACCTTTGGCGTCAACAGCAGTAACAGTACCAACTACGATGGTACCTTTCTTCTTGTCGGCCAGGTAGGCGTTGAATGGATCGTCTTCAGTCTGCTTAACACCCAGGCTGATACGCTCACGCTCTGGATCAACAGACAGAACCACTGCAGTGATTTCGTCGCCTTTCTTGTACTCGCCAACAGCGTCTTCGCCGCTACCGTTCCAAGAGATGTCAGACAGGTGAACCAGACCGTCGATGCCGCCGTCCAGACCGATGAAGATACCGAAGTCAGTGATAGACTTGATCTTACCGGTAACTTTGTCGCCCTTGGCATAACGGTTAGCGAAGTCTTCCCATGGGTTGGTCTTGCACTGCTTGAGACCCAGAGAAATACGACGACGCTCTTCATCGATGTCCAGAACCAGAACTTCAACTTCGTCACCCAGGTTAACAACCTTGGATGGGTGGATGTTCTTGTTGGTCCAATCCATTTCAGAAACGTGTACCAGACCTTCAACGCCTTCTTCGATTTCAACGAAGCAGCCGTAGTCAGTCAGGTTGGTTACGCGACCAGTCAGACGAGTGTTTTCTGGGTAGCGCTTGCTGATTTCCAGCCATGGGTCTTCACCCAGTTGCTTCAGACCCAGAGATACACGAGTGCGCTCGCGATCGTACTTCAGTACTTTGACGTTGATTTCGTCACCAACATTCACGATCTCAGATGGGTGCTTAACACGCTTCCAAGCCATGTCGGTGATGTGCAGCAGGCCGTCAACACCGCCCAGATCTACGAATGCACCGTAGTCGGTCAGGTTCTTAACGATACCTTTAACTGCTTGACCTTCTTGCAGGTTTTCCAGCAGAGCATCACGCTCAGCGCTGCTTTCAGATTCGATAACAGCACGACGAGAAACAACAACGTTGTTGCGCTTCTGGTCCAGCTTGATAACTTTGAATTCCAGTTCTTTGTTTTCCAGGTGAGCAGTATCGCGTACTGGGCGAACGTCAACCAGAGAACCAGGCAGGAACGCACGGATACCGTTCAGCTCAACGGTGAAACCGCCTTTAACCTTGCCATTGATGACACCGATTACAGTTTCAGCATCTTCGTAAGCTTTTTCCAGAACGATCCAGGCTTCGTGGCGCTTAGCCTTTTCGCGAGACAGTTGAGTCTCACCGAAACCGTCTTCAACGCTATCCAGCGCAACGTCAACTTGGTCGCCAACGGCGATTTCCAGTTCACCTTGAGCATTTTTGAATTGCTCAGCTGGGATTGGGCTCTCAGATTTCAGACCGGCGTCAACCAGTACCATACCGTTTTCGATGGCAACTACAGTACCACGAACGATAGAACCTGGGCGGAATTCCAGTTGTTGAAGGGATTGTTCAAACAGATCAGCAAAAGATTCAGTCATGTTAATTAACTTTAAGTAATAAACCACGTATCTATCCTGAACGTGGAGTCAGTAAAATAACTCGCCTCTTCCCTGTGGCGAATGCCTATCCCGCCAGTCTCAGAGACTGACGTCAGATAATTTGTCAACTATGTGCCTGAGCGCCAGCTCCAGCACAGTCTCAATTCCGAGTCCGGTAGTATCTATCACCAAGGCATCTTCTGCGGGCACCAAAGGCGCAACTGCGCGATTCATATCCCGGTGATCTCTTTCCTGGATCTCGGTTAAAAGACGCTCGATATTAACATCGAAGCCCTTGTCCTGCAACTGATTATAGCGCCGCTGGGCCCTTTCCTCAGCCGAGGCTGTCAAAAATAATTTGACCGGTGCATGCGGGAAAACAACGGTTCCCATATCCCGGCCATCAGCTATAAGCCCGGGGGCAACTCTGAAAGCGCGCTGCCTTCTGAGTAAGGCTTCTCTCACCCGGGGAAACGCCGCCACTCTTGAGGCTGCGTCAGAACATTCTTGAGTGCGAATGGCATGGCTGACATCTTCGCCTTCCAGCACCACTTTTATGGCTTCATTTCCGGCTCCCGCCAGAAACTGTACATCCAGGTGCGCGGCCAACAGGGTGATGGCTTCTTCGTTATCCAGTTCCACATCGTGGTGAATAGCGGCAAGTGCCAGCACTCGATATATGGCACCACTATCGAGCAGTTTCCATCCAAGTTTGTTGGCAAGCAACTGACTTATAGTGCCTTTTCCCGCACCGCTTGGGCCGTCAATTGTGACAACAGGCGCCCGTTCAGACATAAATTCCTCCGCAGTAATTATCATCTTCCATGAGGACACAGTATGAGTTCACCGAAAATGAGCGGCCAATATTATATATCAACTGCATGCTTTCCGTATGCTGAATTCAAGGTCAATTTCGGGCTGTTGTTGTCAACAGCCCGAAATTCAGCCGCTTAACCGGCCAAGGCCGTAAAGCGTTGGAAGTAATCCGGGAAGGTTTTTGAGGTGCAATCCGGGTCATTAATGGTGACGCCGCAATCAGCAAACGCCAGCAGCGAAAAACACATGGCCATGCGGTGGTCGTTATAGGTATCGATGGCGGCATGCGTGGGCGCAAGCGGTGGATTTACCAAAATATAATCCTCACCCTCTTTCACCTCGGCACCAATTTTACGCAGTTCTGTGGCCATGGCGCTGAGACGATCTGTCTCCTTGATACGCCAGTTGTAGATATTGCTAAGACGAGTCGGCCCTTTGGCAAAAACCGCAGCTGTGGCTATGGTCATTGCCGCATCGGGAATATGGTTCATGTCCATATCTATGCCCTTGAGCTGGCTGCCCCTGGCAATAATATAGTCATCTCCCCATTCAATCTCGGCGCCCATGCTCGCCAGCGCATCGGCAAACTTGACATCACCCTGAATGCTGAGACGGCCAACTCCGGTAACTTTCACTTCACCGCCGGCGATAGCGCCTGCGGCCAGGAAATAAGACGCCGATGAGGCATCGCCTTCCACCAATACCTTGCCCGGTGACAGATAGCTTTGACCGGATGGGATCTCAAAACGCTGATAGTCGTGGTTGATGACCTTAACACCAAATTGCGCCATCAAGGCCAAAGTAATATCAATATAGGGCTTGGAAACCAGTTCACCCTTGACCTTGATATTGACAGCGGTACCGGCCAGCGGCGCAACCATCAGTAACGCGGTAAGAAACTGGCTGGAGAGATTACCGGCAATTTCCACATCCCCGCCACTGAGGCCCGTTGCCTTGATTTTTAATGGCGGGAAGCCGGGATGTTTCAGATATTGAATATCTGCGCCCAAGGCCTTGAGACTGTCGACCAAATCTCCTATTGGCCGCTCCTCCATTCTGGGTTCACCCGTGAGAACAAACTCACCGTTCCCCAGAGTCAGCGCGGCGCACAATGGCCGCATAGCGGTGCCGGCATTACCGAGAAAAAGCTCTTGCAGCTTGTCGCTGTTGATTGCGCCGCCAAGGCCCTGCACACTACAGTGGCTTTTGTCTTCGGAGAGCTCAAATTGAACGCCGAGCTGTTTCAGCGCTGCCAACATGTGACGAATATCATCTGAGTCGAGCAGATTGGTCAGTTCTGTGCTGCCCTTGGCCAGGGTTGCCAATAGCAGCGCCCGGTTGGAGATACTCTTGGAGCCGGGGATGTTGACCTCCCCATGCATTCTACTTATGGGATCCAGTCGCAATTGCTTCATCTTTTTTGGATTCTTGCATCTGTGTTTGACGGCGTTGCAGCGTTACGCCACATACCGCCAAAGCGGGTTAAAAGACCTTGTCACCGATTATGGGATAAAACCGGTAAATCAAGACAAAAGATTAGATACAGCGAGTGCTGATAGGCCTGAATTAAGTGTTCGTGGCATTAAAGTTACCTGAGCGCCACAGGGATTCAACCGTTTTTTGCTGAAAAAAGCCGATTTCAGCGGAAAATTATTCAACTAGCGCTAAATAAGCTCTTTAACTCTCCGATAGACGTTCCAACAAGTGATACAGAGAAACGACTCTGCTTTCTTGCAACAGAGCTTTACACCCTGGAAGCCCAGCTTGCCAGTTGCACCACTCAGACTATCGCTTACTGCAACCTCACCAGCCGTTAACAAATAACCTAAATATCGTTATGCTAATCTTCTTCAACAAGTATTCAATCCAGGGAACCCTATGTTCAGCACACTCAAGGCGATGCCAGCCGATCCCATTCTTGGGCTGCTCAGCCAATATCGCGACGACCCTCGCCATGAAAAAATTGATTTGGGCGTTGGTGTCTATAAAGACATCTTGGGAAATACCCCCATCCTCGACTGCGTTAAGACCGCCGAGCAGCGCCGCACCGCCACAGAAACCACTAAGGTGTATATCGGCCCTGCCGGTAGCAGTGATTTCAATCGTCTCATTGCCGAGCTGGCATTCGGTGAGCAGCACCCTACCCTGAGCGCAGGACGCATTCGCAGTGTCTCCACTCCCGGCGGCACCGGCGCGCTGCGGGTCGCAGCCGACTTTATTAAACGTTGTCGCCCAGACGCAACCGTTTGGGTCAGCGATCCGACCTGGGCCAATCACACCGGACTTTTTGAGGCGGCCGGTCTCAAGGTTGAGCGTTACCCTTACTATGACTACGCCACCAAGGCGCTGAAGTTTGATGAAATGCTCGCCAAACTTAACACTCTTGGGGAAAACGATGTGGTGCTGCTGCATGCCTGTTGTCACAACCCATCGGGCCAGGATCTCAGCACCGAGCAGTGGGACCAAGTGGTACAAGTCGCCGTCAAACGCGGTTTTACCCCGCTTATCGATATGGCTTACCAGGGCTTTGGTGACGGTGTTGAAGAGGATGCTTACGGCGTTCGCAAGATGGCAGCGGCCGTGGAAGACATGTTGCTCTGCTCCTCTTGCTCAAAGAATTTTGGCCTTTATCGCGAACGTATCGGCGCTTGCAGCATCATAGCCAACAGCAGTGCTGCCGCCGATGTCGCCTTGTCGGTACTGCTTTATGTGGTGCGTTGTCTCTACTCCATGCCGCCGGCACATGGAGCCGCGTTGGTGGAAACCATTCTCGGCGACAATCAGCTCAAGCAGCAGTGGCTGGATGAACTCAAGGTGATGCGTGACAGGATAAACGGTAACCGTGCCATTCTGGTTGAGCGTTTAAAGGCGATAGGCGTCGAGCAGGACTTCAGCTTTATCGCCCGCCAAAAAGGGATGTTCTCCTTCCTTGGGGTGTCGCCAGAGCAGGTTGAACAACTTAAGCAGGAGTTCGGTATCTATATGGTGGACTCAAGCCGGATCAGTATCGCCGGGATAAGCGATAGCAATGTCGATTACCTTGCCAAGTCTATCGCCAAGGTGTTGCAAGGTTAAAATTGGAGAGTGAGATGAAAAAAGCGAATGCCGAGGCATTCGCTTTTTTATGGGATTTGTTGCAATAAAACGATTTTCGCCGGG
The DNA here is from genome assembly GCF_007636515.1 of Shewanella sp. MSW. Classification (NCBI taxonomy): domain Bacteria; kingdom Pseudomonadati; phylum Pseudomonadota; class Gammaproteobacteria; order Alteromonadales; family Shewanellaceae; genus Shewanella; species Shewanella sp. MSW. Next base: position 66,595 of record NZ_LVDR01000007.1, on the reverse strand, counting down.
GTTCAGCTGCTGTGCTTGGCCGCAAACGCTTTCATAAAGGCAACCAGGGCCTCAACGCCGGCCAAAGGCATGGCGTTATAGATACTGGCACGCATCCCGCCGACAATTCTGTGCCCCTTAAGAGCCACCAAACCTGCGGCCTCCGCCTCTTTCAGGAACTCACCATTGAGCGACTCATCGGCCAATTGGAAAGTCACATTCATCCGCGAGCGGTTTGGCGTCGCCACACCATTGCGGTAAAAGTCCAGTTCATCAATACAGGCATAAAGCAGTTCGGCCTTGGCTTTGTTGAGCTCTGCCATCGCCTCGATACCGCCCACCCGGTGCAGCCACTCAAACACTTCGGCCGCCAAATACCAGGCAAAAGTAGGGGGAGTGTTAAACATGGAATCGTTTTCGGCCGCCAAGCGATAATCCATGATGGACGATTGCGGCATGGCCGGCAAAGCCAGCATCTCTTTACGCACTATCACTATGGCCAAACCGGAAGGGCCGATATTTTTTTGCGCCCCGGCATAAATGAGCCCGTAACGACTGACATCGATTTCACGGGACATGATAGTGGATGACATATCCGCCACAATTGGCCAAGGAGACTCCAACTCTTCAAAAATTTCGATACCATCTACCGTCTCGTTAGGGCAATAGTGCACATAACGATACTTGCCACTATCACCTTCCAGCTTAGGCAAGGTTACTTTGTTGAGTCCATTGATCTTTTCAACTATGCTTTGGCTATCAATCCTGTCATCTCCGGCCAGCTTCCTGGCCTCTGCCGTGGCTGATCTTGACCACTGACCGCTCTCCAAATACAGGGCTCTGCCGTTATTGCCCAAAAAATTATTCACGACAGCAGAGAACTGACCGCGACCACCGCCATGCATAAACAGTACATGGTAATCTTCGGGAATATTCATCAGCGAGCGTAATCTGGACTCGGCAGCCTTGGTGAGATCGATAAAGGCCTGACTGCGGTGACTGATCTCCATGACGGAGACACAGTGCCCCTGCCAGTCCAGTAATTCCTGCTGGGCTTTTTGCATTACCGCGGCCGGCAACATGGCTGGTCCGGCACAGAAATTATAAATCGTGCTCACTTCATTGTTCTCCTTGAAAAAAAGAGCGTCCAACTGGACGCTCATATATGCTTGATGCTGTTATTCCTGCTCGGCTTCAGGTGCTTCGGGCGCTTGGCCTTCTGTATCCTCGGCGGCAGGTTCGGCCGCTATGGGTTCGCCGTTTTCATCGAATTCCACTTCGTCTTCATCAGACTGGATTTCATCGATACGCTGTAAACCCACCACGGCCTCGTCACCGGCAGTGCGGATAATGGTCACGCCCTGGGTATTACGGCCTATGATAGAAACGCCGGCCGCCGGGGTTCTCACCAGTGTGCCCTTGTCGCTGATCAGCATTATTTCATCATTGTCGCCAACCTGAACCGCGCCGACTACCGCGCCGTTACGCTCGCTGACCTTGATGGAAACCACACCCTTGGTAGCACGGCTCTTGGTTGGGTACTCACTCAGCTCGGTACGCTTACCAAAACCATTTTCTGTCACTGTCAGAATGGCACCATCTTCTTTTGGCACTATCAGTGAAACCACTTCCTGACCATCTTCGAGTTTGATACCGCGAACACCGGTGGCGGTACGGCCCATGGCGCGCACCTGATCTTCGCTGAAGCGTACAACCTTACCTTCGTTGGAGAACAGCATGATTTCGTTGCTGCCATCGGTCAGGTCAACGCCGATCAACTGGTCACCGTCTTTCAGGTTAACGGCGATAATGCCGTTGGCTCTTGGACGACTGTACTCAATAAGCGATGTCTTCTTCACTGTGCCGTGGGAAGTCGCCATGATGATATACTTGTCGGCTTCGTATTCACGAACCGGCAGAATCGCCGTAATGTGCTCGCCCTCAGACAATGGCAGCAGGTTCACAATAGGTTTACCGCGCGACTGACGGCTGGCCAGCGGCAACTGATAAACCTTGAGCCAGTAGAGCTTGCCGAAGTCGGAGAAGCACAAAATGGTGTCGTGGGTATTGGCAACCAACAGTTTCTCAACGAAATCTTCGTCTTTAACCTTGGTAGCCGCCTTACCCTTACCGCCGCGGCGCTGCGCTTGGTAATCGCTCAGCGGCTGATACTTGGCATAACCCAAATGCGACAGGGTTACTACCACATCTTCTTCGCAAATAAGGTCTTCGAGGCTGATATCCACGGCTGAAGCATTGATCTCGGTGCGACGCTCGTCACCATATTGCTCAAGTACTTCTTCCAACTCTTCTTTGATCACTTCCATCAGACGCTCTGGGCTTCTGAGGATATGCAGCAATCCAGCAATCAGCTCCAGCAGTTCTTCATATTCCTGGAGGATCTTCTCGTGCTCAAGACCGGTCAGACGGTGCAGACGCAGCTCTAGGATAGCCTGGGCTTGCTGCTCAGTCAGATAGTAGAGACCATCGCGAATACCAAACTCCGGCTCCAGCCACTCGGGACGGGCGGCATCATCACCGGCTTTTTCCAACATGCCCTGCACGTTGCCGAGCTGCCAACCGGTTTCCACCAGTTTAACCTTGGCTTCGGCCGGTGTTGGAGAGGCCTTGATCAGCGCAATCACAGGGTCGATGTTGGCCAGGGCGATAGCCAGGGCTTCCAGAATATGCGCGCGTTCGCGGGCTTTACGCAGTTCAAACACGGTTCTGCGGGTGACCACTTCGCGGCGGTGCAGAATAAAGGCTTCCAGCATCTCCTTGAGGTTAAACAACTTAGGCTGGCCATTGGTCAAAGCCACCATGTTGATACCAAAAGAGGTTTGCATCTGGGTCTGGGCATAGAGGTTGTTGAGTACCACCTCGGCGACTTCGCCGCGCTTGACCTCAACCACAATACGCATACCGTCTTTATCAGACTCATCGCGCAGGCCGCTGATGCCTTCAATTTTCTTGTCTTTTACCAGCTCGGCAATTTTTTCAATCAAACGAGCCTTGTTCACCTGGTACGGGATCTCGGTAACAATGATCCGCTCGCGGCCATTGTCTTCGGTTTCCACCTCGGCACGGGCGCGCATAATCGCCTTACCGCGGCCGGTACGGTACGCTTCCTCTATGCCTTTCTTGCCATTGATAATGGCGGCAGTCGGGAAGTCCGGGCCCGGGATATACTCCATCAACTGTTCGATAGACAGCTCAGGTTCTTCAATAAGCGCCAAACAGCCTTTAACCACTTCGTTCAGGTTATGCGGCGGAATATTGGTGGCCATGCCCACCGCAATACCGGAGGAGCCGTTGACCAGCAGGTTGGGGATCCGGGTCGGCAATACGGCCGGGATCATTTCGGTGCCGTCGTAGTTGGGGACATAATCGACGGTTTCTTTCTCAAGGTCAGCCAGCAGTTGATGCGCCAGCTTTTCCATACGAATTTCGGTATAACGCATGGCCGCCGCGGCATCGCCGTCGATGGAGCCGAAGTTACCTTGACCATCTACCAGGGTGTAACGCAGCGAGAAAGGCTGTGCCATCCGCACTATGGTGTCGTATACGGCGCTATCACCATGAGGGTGATACTTACCTATCACGTCACCGACAACACGTGCCGACTTCTTATAGGGTTTATTCCAATCGTTTTTCAGCTCGTTCATCGCAAAGAGTACGCGGCGATGCACCGGCTTGAGGCCATCGCGTACGTCTGGCAATGCCCGCCCGACGATAACGCTCATGGCGTAATCCAGATAGGAGTTCTTTAGTTCGTCTTCAATATTTATTGGCGAAATTGATAAAGCCAGATCAGTCATAAACTGCTCGATCCCCTTAAATTAGCTGACAACTTGTAAATCCGTGTCATTGTCGAGCCCAACAAACGTGATTTGGCATTCTAACACAGTTATTTAATGTCGGAAGTCCTTAAAGCCGCCTTTGCAGCCAAAAACGCCAAGGGCATGATACAAGTCGCGAGCGGGGGCTGATATCACTGTCATAGACATGAGTTCCGTTGTTGTTTTTATCATCAAAAACCGAATCTTGCCGATATTTTGTCCAGCTTTTGGCCTTTAGTGCCGCCGATCACATTGAGGCGCCAATTTATACTGCCCTTCCCTATGGCTTATATGGTTATAATAGGCGCATCCTTAATATTGCTGTTTCAGGTCCGAATATGTCTTCTCAACCCAATGTCGACCCTCAGGAAATTGCCAAGTTTGAAAGTATGGCCGCCAGTTGGTGGGATCCTGCCGGTGAATTCAAGCCGCTGCATGAACTCAACCCACTGCGCCTTAATTATATAGATGCCCAATCCGGCGGTATCTTTGACAAACTGGTGCTGGATGTCGGCTGTGGCGGCGGCATTCTTTCCGAGAGCATGGCCCGCATCGGCGCCAAGGTCACCGGGCTGGATATGGGTTTTGAGCCGTTGGAAGTCGCCAGGCTGCATGCGCTGGAAGCCGGCGTCAGCATAGACTACCTGCAAGAAACTGCCGAAGTGCATGCCCAGAATCATCAGGGGCATTACGACACAGTTACCTGTATGGAAATGCTCGAGCATGTACCGGATCCGCAATCTGTGATCCAGGCTTGTTGCGATATGGTCAAGCCCGGTGGTTGGGTGTTCTTCTCCACCATTAACCGCAACATCATGTCCTGGGTGCAAACCATACTCGGTGCCGAGTATGTACTGAAAATGTTGCCGGCCGGAACCCATGACCACAGTAAGTTTATCCGCCCATCCGAGTTAATCGCCATGGCAGAAAACACTGAACTATTGTGTCGTGACGCGCTGGGCATAAAATACAACCCTTTGAGTGGCGTATTCAGTTACACCAAGAGCGTTGACGTCAACTACATGATTGCCTGTCAGCGCCAGGACTGATGCCATGACGCCTAAGCTGCCGTTTCAAGGGATTCTGTTCGACTTGGATGGAACTTTGGTGGATACCGCCGAGGACCTGACCGAAGCGCTGGCCTTGGCGCTGGCATCCCATGGGGTATCGATAGAAGATAAGCGCAAACTTTTGCGCACTCTGGCCTCTCACGGCTCGCTTGCCATGGTGCAAGCCGCCGTGCCCCAAGCCTCAGCCGAAGAGCAGGAGCATCTCCGGCAAGCGATGCTCAGGGAATATGATGCGGTCAACGGCCAAAAAGCCTGTTTGTTTGAAGGCATAGAAGCCTTGCTGGACAGTGCCCGTTCAAGAGCTATGCCGCTGGGGATTGTCACCAATAAACCAGCGCGTTTTACCCGTCCCTTGTTAGAGCGCATCGGGCTGCTTAAACGCTTTGATGCTGTGATCAGTGCCGATACTACCCTCTATCGCAAGCCCCACCCGGCTCCTATGTTACTGGGGGCCCAGCAGCTTAACTGCGCGACCGAACGTATTCTCTATCTTGGCGATGCAGAGCGCGACATAGCCGCGGCGCAGGCGGTTAATATGCCCTCTGCCATCGCCATGTGGGGATATCTGGCGGCAGAGGATAAACCGGCAGACTGGGGCGCAGATTGGCAGTTGAACCATCCACAGGCAGTGATGTCTCTGCCATTGTGGTAACAAGGTAAGAAAAACGCTAAATCGGCACTGTTTTCCCGAGGGGACAAGGCCTTAATGAAAGTCGCAGTCCGGATGCTACTTTAACCGAGCGGATCTGAGCAAGATCGCGGATCGCTGCTTATTTTAGCAGTCGATCACCTTGAGTGAGATCGCTTAATTTTTAACCATGATGACTGTGCGCCAGCAATGATGCAGCTTTGCGGAATCGGCCACTCAATATCCTCAAGATATCCACAAGATATACCCAAAACTCAGGCTTGCAAAAAGTGCCACACCTCACTATCTTGTTATCCAAGATATAGAAAAACACCATATCTTGTGTATCAGTCGCAATCAAACATACTAGTCTTGCACTGAAAACTCCCGGTTAACAGAGCCCACTCGGGCCGCCGTCGTTAACTGTTCGGTTGATTGTTTTACAAGGGAAGGTTTAATGACGCCGACGCGTCATTGTCACAGATATTACAACCAAGGCCTATCTTCAATGAATAGCACTATGACAGTTACCAAACGCAGTGGCGCACGCGAGACCATAGATCTCGATAAGATCCATCGCGTTATCACCTGGGCAGCCAAAGGATTAAACAACGTCTCGGTCTCCGAGGTGGAGTTACGTTCTCACCTGCAGTTTTATGATGGTATTCCCACTGAAGCCATCCATGAAACCATTATCAAGGCCGCAGCCGATCTGATCTCTCCCGACTCTCCGGACTATCAGTTCCTGGCCGCCCGCCTTGCTGTTTTTCATTTGCGTAAGAAAGCCTTTGGTCAGTTTGAGCCGCCAAAACTGGTTGATCATGTCAGCAAGTTGGTTGCCATGGGCAAGTACGACAAGCACCTGTTGGAAGACTACAGCCGTGAAGAGTTGGATGTACTCGACAGCTATATCGACCACTGGCGCGACATGAACTTCTCCTATGCTGCCGTCAAACAGCTGGAAGGCAAGTATCTGGTACAAAACCGTGTGACTCATGAAGTCTACGAAAGTGCCCAGTTCCTCTACATTCTGGTCGCCGCCTGTCTGTTTGCCCGTTATCCGAAAGAAACCCGGCTGCAGTATGTCAAAGACTTTTATGATGCGGTTTCTACCTTCAAGATCTCTCTGCCGACCCCTATCATGTCCGGTGTGCGTACGCCGACACGTCAGTTCAGCTCTTGCGTGCTGATCGAGTGTGATGACAGCCTGGATTCTATCAATGCCACGGCCTCATCCATCGTCAAATATGTCAGCCAGAGAGCCGGTATCGGTGTGAACGCCGGCCGTATTCGCGCCCTGGGCAGCCCTATTCGTGGCGGCGAAGCCTTCCACACAGGTTGTTTGCCTTTTTACAAATATTTCCAAACTGCGGTGAAATCCTGCTCCCAGGGCGGCGTTCGCGGCGGTGCTGCAACCCTGTTCTACCCTATCTGGCACCTGGAAGTTGAATCGCTGCTGGTTCTGAAAAACAACCGTGGTGTTGAAGACAACCGTATCCGTCACCTGGACTATGGCGTTCAGATCAACAAGCTGATGTATCAGCGGATGATCAAGGGCCAAAATATCACTCTGTTCAGCCCATCGGACGTTCCCGGCTTGTATGATGCCTTCTTTGCCGATCAGGACGAATTCGAACGCCTGTATGTGAAATATGAGCAAGATCCGAGCATTCGCAAGAAGACCCTTAAAGCGGTCGAGCTCTTCTCGCTGATGATGCAGGAGCGCGCCTCCACAGGTCGCATCTATGTGCAGAACGTGGATCACTGTAACACCCACAGCCCCTTCAACGCCGAAGTGGCCCCTGTGCGTCAATCCAACCTGTGCCTTGAGATTGCCCTGCCAACCAAGCCACTGAACAACATTGACGATCCCAATGGCGAAATCGCCCTTTGTACTCTGTCAGCGCTGAACCTGGGTGCGATAAAAGACTTGGGCGAACTGGAAGGCCTTGCCGATTTGGCCGTGCGCGCCCTGGATAACCTGCTGGATTACCAGGACTACCCTATTCCCGCTGCCAAGACGGCATCGATGAACCGCCGCACTCTGGGTATCGGGGTCATCAACTTCGCCAACTATCTGGCCAAGAACGGCGTGAAATACTCTGATGGCAGCGCCAACGGCCTGACTCACAAAACATTTGAAGCCATACAGTACTACCTGCTCAAAGCCTCGATGAATCTGGCCAAAGAGCTGGGTGCCTGCCCGCTGTTCCATGAGACCACTTATTCTCAGGGGATCATGCCGGTAGATACCTACAAGCGGGATCTGGACAAGATTTGTGATGAGCCGCTGCACCTGGATTGGGATGCCCTGCGTCACGATATCAAGCAGCATGGCCTGCGTAACTCGACTCTGTCGGCACTGATGCCATCCGAGACCTCTTCGCAGATCTCCAACGCCACCAATGGTATTGAGCCTCCACGCGGCCTTATCAGCGTCAAGGCCAGTAAAGATGGCCAGCTCAAGCAAGTGGTGCCCGATTTTGATGAGCTCAAGGACAAGTACGAGTTGCTGTGGCAGATGCCCGGCAACGACGGTTACCTGCAGTTGGTGGGTATTATGCAGAAGTTTGTCGATCAGGCGATTTCGGCCAATACCAACTATGACCCATCCAAGTTTGAAAGTAACAAAGTTCCAATGAAGCTGCTGCTCAAGGATCTGTTGACCGCCTACAAACTCGGGGTCAAAACCCTTTATTACCACAACACCCGGGACGGTGCTTCCGACAAATTCGATGACATTACCAGCATCGAGAAGGAAGACGACGGTTGTGCCGGCGGCGCCTGCAAGATTTAAGCAGGATTAAGTAACAAGTTCGGGGCCCAGGTGGCCCCGTTGTTTGGAAAGAGTAGATCATGGCTTATTCAATTTTTTGTCAAACCCCCAACGATGCCACCCGCGAACCTATGTTTCTCGGTCAAGCGGTTAACGTGGCCCGTTACGATCAACAGAAGTACGAAGTATTCGAGAAACTGATCGAAAAGCAGTTGTCTTTCTTCTGGCGCCCGGAAGAAGTGGATGTCAGCCGCGACAAAATCGATTTTGGCGCCCTGCCGGATCATGAAAAGCATATCTTCCTCTCCAATCTCAAGTACCAAACCCTGTTGGACTCGATTCAGGGCCGCAGCCCCAATGTGGCTTTCCTGCCGCTGGTGTCCCTGCCTGAGCTGGAAACCTGGATTGAAACCTGGTCCTTCTCCGAGACCATTCACAGTCGTTCCTACACTCATATCATTCGCAATATTGTCAACGACCCATCCGTGGTGTTCGATGACATAGTGGTCAATGAGGAGATCCTCAAGCGCGCCGGCGATATTGCCGAGTATTATGACCGCCTTATCGAGCTGACTCAGTTGTATCACCTGCATGGTGAAGGCAAGTTCGACGTTAACGGTCGCACCCTTGAAGTCACTACCCGCACCATCAAAAAAGCCCTCTATCTGTGCATGATGTCGGTCAATGCGCTCGAAGCGATACGTTTTTACGTCAGCTTCGCCTGCTCCTTTGCCTTTGCCGAGCGCAAACTGATGGAAGGCAACGCCAAGATCATTCGCCTGATCGCCCGCGATGAAGCTTTGCACCTGAACTCAACCCAGCACATTATCAACCTGATGCAGGGTGGCAAAGATGACCCTGAGATGGGTGAAATCGCCAAAGAGTGCCAGCAGGAAGCTTACGATCTGTTCCTGCGCGCCGCCGAGCAGGAAAAGGCCTGGGCCAAGTACCTGTTCAAGGATGGCTCCATGATAGGCCTGAACGAAACCATTCTCTGCCAGTATGTGGAGTTCATTACCAATCAGAGAATGAAGGCGGTTAACCTGGGCGCACCATACAGTGAGCAGAGCGATCCCCTGCCCTGGATGAAAAACTGGCTGGAAAGCGATGCCGTACAGGTGGCGCCTCAGGAAGTGGAAGTATCATCCTACCTGGTCGGCCAGATAGATTCGGCTGTCGATGACGATGAGTTCTCCGACTTTGACCTTTAACAAAGCCCCTATCGTGCTGCTGCGCGGAGAGCCCTTGCTGCTGTATACCACAGAGCACAGGACTCTCCTGGCAGCGCTTGAAGCCCGTAAGGTGAACATTTTTTCCGAGTGCCGCAGCGGGTTTTGCGGCGCCTGCAAGACCCGGGTGCGCAGTGGCTCGGTCACTTATCTGACCACGCCATTGGCCGAGTTAAAGGCGGATGAATGCCTGCCCTGCTGCTGTGTGCCTACGGAAGATCTGGACTTGGACCTCTCCAGCGAAGGTGCCGACATGCCGCTGCTGCGGGTTAAACATTTGGCCTGAAACAAGCGCAAAAAACGCCGTCAATGGCAGATCTCCTACAGTCAAACAAGCGTTTTTTCGTTGTAAATCCTGCCTGACTCCGGTACTCTGCCGGACTTATGAAATCAGACTCAAGTTATTCATTCAAAAGTCTTTATTGCGCTTTTGACCGCTACCCTCTGCCCAAAGGCGCTTCGACCCATATACGTTATATGGCGTCAACCCTGTTTGCCTTCCAGTCCCCCGGTATGCTCTATCTGCAAGGTGATCCCCAGATGCCTTCCTGGCAGAAAGAAACCCTGTCACTCGGCAGCAATCCCAGCGAGGTAAGCAGTGAGGTCAGTATCGTCAGGCACCAGCTAAACCCAAGTTCGGGCAATAACGTACTTGCCAAGGCGCTGGACTATGCCAATCAGCTTAGGACGCTGCTCAGGCAAAATCGCGATACCCTGACATTGGCGCAGTTTCGTGATCCCTGGGCGGGGGTGCCTTTGCTGGATCATCGCAAGGACAATCCAGCGCTCAAGCTAGTTTATGAGGTCAATGCCCTGCCCAGCATAGAGCTGCCTATTCACCTGTCGCTGCCGCGAAAAACCCTGGCCAAAATCAGCGCCTGGGAGCAGCGTTGCCTGGATGGTGCCGATCTGATTGTGACCCCATCAAGAATCACGGCTGCCGGCCTTGAAAAACGCACTACCACTCCAGTAGTCTATCTGCCAAACGGCGCCGAGTTGCCGCCTGCCGAGCCATTGAGGCAAGCAGAGGATGCGAGGCTACCCAGGCTCATCTATTTTGGTGCTGCCCAGCGCTGGCAGGGGCTTAGGGATCTGCTCAAAGCCTTTGCCTTGGTGCGTCAGCAGTTGGAGGTCGAATTGGATCTCTGCCTGTCACTCGAAAATCGCCAGGCCCGGCAGGTAAAGGCCTGGCTCAAGTCCATGGAACTGGAAGATTGTGTTTCGCTGCATTTTGGGCTGGACCAAGCCAGTCTCAGGCAAAAAATCCAGGCCGCGAGCGCGTCTTTGGCGCCGCTCACGCCCTGCAGGCGCAACATGCTTCAGGGATGCTGCCCTTTGAAAGTACTCGAATCCATGGCTTGTGGCACCGCAGTTATCGCCTCGGATCTACCTGTCATTCGTGAGCTGGTAACCCATGAAGTCCATGGGCTCTTGGTTCCCCCCTCCAGGCCCTCCGAGCTCGCCAGAGCCTGTATTGAGCTGCTCAGTCAACCGGCCAAGGCCAAAGATTTGGGCCTCAAGGGCCAACAAAGGGTGACAGAGCAGTTCCAATGGCAACAGATCTGCACTCAACTCAGCGACTTGTATCAACAGCTGAGCCAAGGCCCCATGCAAGCTACCGCTTAATAGCACCTGTTTAATGTCAAGGAAACGATATGGAAACAGCCATAAACCCTTTTAACGCCCCGCTTCACTACTGGCGAATGCGCAAAGTGTTCAAGCAGTTAACCCCGGTGGAGCAAGAATTTATCCGCACCAGGAAGTTGGATGCAACCCATTCGACCCAGCACTGGTTACTGTTTCTCAAGCGCCTGACCCGATTGGATCGTATGGGCAGCCCATTGAGACGCCAGTTTCGCCGCAGCCGCAATTGGTTAATAGGTTTCACTATTGTCAGCATATTCCTGCCCGTACCTCACCTGGTGGTGTATGCCTTGGTGGGTTTGACTCTGGCCTCGATATTATTGCTTCACAGCTGCAACAATATGGACGTCAACGACAATGTGCGCACCGGCCTTATCAAATTGATGCAGGTACTGGCGATGGAGACCAACAGCGTGCAACTGAAACTGGATCTCGACTCCATACACAAGCGTAAGCCGGCCCGAACCGAAAAGCCTGAGAAAAATACCCAACTGGCCTACTTTGAAGTGCCACTGTTGCAATTCAGGGCCAAACTCAAGGACGGCAATGAGCTGCAACTGCGGGTGGATGATGTTATCTGTCGTCGTAAACGCACCCGTCGCAACGCCCGAGGCAAAGTCAAAACCAAGATCAAGTACAAGGGACGGCGCAGCATTCGCAGCTGCCTGACGCTGAATGCTGAATATTATCATCTACGCCAGGGTAAACTGGCACCAACGAGCAAGGCACAGACTCAAAACGGCATCACCAAGGTGAAATCCAACTCCACCTTTAAATTTATCGGTGAGTCACGTTTGATGGATGCCGAGAATATTCTCAGAACCATCGCCAAGTCCTATCAACAGACCAGTATTCGAGCCAGGGGATAATATGAGTCAGTGTCAGTTAAAAGTCGGTTTTTTCACCCTCAGCCCTTGCGGCCAACCTGCCGTTGGCAGTTGCAGTGAGTGCCAAGCCAGTGTCTGCGAGCATCATCTGGATCCCAAAACCTGTCTGTGTTTCCAGTGCGCCGCCAAACCCTTGAAGGTCGGCAAGGAAGTCTATGAAGATCCACACTCAGGCACCAAGTATGAGCAATTGAGCCTACAAGGCGTTAAACCTGAGGATCCGCTTGCCGGTTTCGCCCTCAAGCAACTGTATCTCGGCAGTGCCTGGTACCAACTGCACACCAAACACGGCAGTTACAATAAAGAGTTTGATGCCGAGGACTTTGCCGCTTTTGAGCTCCCTGTCGACGAAGATGATCAGCAGTTGCCGGATTACGAGTACCGGGATATCTATGACAGCTAACCCCAGGCTACTGTGGCTGACTCAACACTACCCGCCGGCCAAAGGCGGCATGGCATTGTCCTGCGATAGACTGGTGCGCCATTTGCGGCGGCTCGGGGTACATATCACCCTTTATCATTTACGCTCCGGCGGCCTGGAAAAGGAGACCGGCTATTTTGCTGAGCAGGGTTGCGATCACAGCTTTCCCATGGGTACAAACCCGGCGCACTCGCTCAATCTTCTGTGGCACAAGCTGGAAGGTGAATATGATGCTGTCGTTGCCTATGGCTATCCCTTCTCCATGCATGCCGGGCGGGTCTTTGCCGCCTGGCTTGGGCTACCGCTCATCACATTGCTGCGCGGCAATGACTTCGACTTGAGTATTCTCGATCATCGTCGCTATCAAGTGCTGCAGGATACGCTGCAAGCCAGCGCGCTGGTATTGACCGTCAGCGCCGACAAGGCAAAACGGGTCAAAGCCCTGTGGCCGCAAGTCAGAGTGCACAACATGAGTAATGGCCTGGATAGCGAACGTTGGCGACCACTGCCGCTGGATAAAGAGCAAGCCAAAGCCTGGCGTTCCAATAACCTGGAAAATCCCAGTCAGCCTGTGATTGGCCTGTTCGGCCATTTGAAAGAGAAAAAAGGTTTGGCCTTTTTTATCGAGACCTTCAAACGCAGCCCCTTGGTACACAACTGCCATCTGTTGTTGATTGGCGAGCTGGATGAAAGCGCCGCCGAGCTATTGCAAACCCTGCCCGAGGGCAGTTACACCCTGGAGCCGTTTCTTGACAGGTATCAGCTGATAAGCCGTTATCTGGTATGCGACCTTATCGCCATTCCCTCTTTCTATGAGGGAACACCCAATGTGCTGCTGGAGGCGGCGGCGCTCAACATCCCTGTGCTCGGCGCCTGCTGCGGCGGTATGGCCGATCTTATCTTCGACAGCCTGCATGAGCGCGAAAAGCATGTCTTTGATGGCCGTTTGACTGACAGTGACGCAGCAAATAATCTCCGCGGCCAAACGGACTCAGGTTATCTGTTTCATCCAACTTCGGCGGAATCGCTTTTGGATGCGTTGGTGCGTTGGCAAACCGATACCGCTTCGATTCGCGCCGCCAAGAGCCAGGCTTTGTACCAAACAGTACTGAGTCAGTGCAGCGCCGAGGCTGAAGCCGAGCGTTATTTTTCTGTCATCAAGTCTCTGGTCGCTCAAACGGCGAGTCACTGATGCTTATCTATTACGCCCCCGGCGGCGGACTCGGGCACTTGAGCCGGGCACTGAAAGTGCTCGGCTTTATCAAGGCGCAGCAAGCGTTGGTGATCACAAGTCCACTGCCGTTAGCGGTCGACACGCTGCTACCAAAGGGCATTCAACACATAAGTCTGCCGCCCGGGCTTCAAAGCCGAGCCGAACTCAGCGCTTGGCTCAAGCAGTTACTGGCATCGCTCAACAAGCAACAAGCGTGTCGGCTCATGCTGATAGATGCCTTTCCCGGGGGCATTTGGGGCGAGCTTGGTGATATCCCCTTGCCTGGCAAACTTGTCTATATCGCCAGATTGCTCAACTGGAATGTCTATCGCCAGCGTATTGCCCATATTCCCCGTTTTCAGCAAATCTGGTTTTGTGAATGGCCGACCCCGGAGCAAGAGCTGGCGCTCTCCAATCAAACGGGCCAACGCTTCTGGCTGCCGTTACTCGGCGAAGACAAGTCCAAAGGCGCAACCCCAAAGGGTCTTGAAAAGCCTAAACAGACTCTGGTGATCCACTCGGGAAGCCTTGCCGAGCAGGCTTTGCTGCTTGAACACGCCACAAAGGCGGGAGAAACGATAGATATTATTGCGCCGCCGCGCCCGAGCGCCGATGCAGGCTTTAATAACAAACCCCTTGATAGCAAATCCCTTGATAAGCGTGCTCTGAGCGAGTTCAACAACTGCAACAACAAAGAGCACAAACCTGGATTAACCCGGTTGCAGCTGTACCCGGCCTCAGATATTGGCTGGCAGTATCAAAGGGTTATCTGTGGCGGCGGCTTCAACCTGGTAAGCGAATATATCCTTCATCCAGGCGCCCTCTTCGTGCCCCTGACCCGGGCGCTGGATCTGCAGCATTTGCGTATCGACCGCGGCTTGGGTGGTTTTTTACCGCCGCCCGGGTTGAGCTCAATACCGAAAGATATCCTCAAGCGGCTTTGAAACGCTCATTTAGTGTTGAAAGCTTGTCACTCAAGGCTGTGACTCGGCTATCCGGGCGTGAATACGGTTGACCTCCAGCAAAGCCGCACTGCCGTACCAAGCTTTAAGTTCCATAATAAGGCTACCGGCCTGAACCGCAGGATCACTGGCCGTCAAGGCTTCAGCCTCAGCCAAACTGGCAACATCAAAGATATAAATCCCCCGCCACTCGCCGCCATCGATAAAGGGCCCGGCATGCCTTCAGTTAGATACCTTGAACGCCAATTGCTGAATAAGCCACTCTCTACAAAAGAGAAGGCCAAAAGGACTTATTCGCACCTTCCCTAAACCCGGTTAGAGACTAGATCCGCATCGCCAATTCTGCACCCTGACGAATGGCGCGTTTGGCATCCAACTCGGCAGCAACATCAACGCCGCCAATGAGGTGCATTGGCAAGCCGCACTCTTCCAGTTCCGGCAACAGCACACGGTTGGATTCCTGGCCTGCGCAGATCACCACAGTATCCACTGGCAGCAGTTGCGGCTTGTCATCAATCAGTATGTGCAATCCCTGGTCATCAAAGCGCTCATAGCTGACCCCACTGAGCTCTGTCACCTTGTGCTGCTTAAGCACCATGCGATGGATCCAGCCCGTGGTCTTACCTAAGCCTTTACCCAGCTTGCTCTTCTTGCGTTGCAACAAATACAGCTCTCTGGCCGGGGCATGCGCCTGGGCTTGTTTGGCCAGTCCGCCGCGCTCGGCGTAACTTGTGTCTATGCCCCACTGACGATACCAGCGCTCCGGCTCCAGCGTGCTGGACTCCTGCTCGCCGAGGAAATGCGCCAAGTCAAAACCTATGCCACCGGCGCCGATAAGTGCCACCCGCTGGCCGACTTCCACCTCGCCCCGCAGCACCTGTTGATAACTGACCACCTTGGGAGAATCAAATCCGGGCAAGTTGAGCTCTCTTGGTACAACACCACTGGCGACCACCAACTCATCAAAAGCCTCATCCCTGAGCACAGAGGCGTTGAGCGGCGTATTCAAACGCAGGTCCACCTTAAAGTGTGCGAGGCGATTCTTGAAATAGCGTATGGTTTCGTTGAATTCCTCCTTGCCGGGGATCTTGCGCGCCAGGTTAAACTGGCCACCGACTTCATCTCGGGCTTCAAACAAAGTCACCTTGTGCCCCCGCTCAGCGGCGTAGACGGCAAACGCCATCCCCGCCGGGCCCGCGCCCATCACAGCCAGGCGTTTGGGTGACTCAGTCTTGGGGAAATTAATCTCTGTCTCATAGCAGGCTCTTGGATTAACCAGGCAAGTAGCACGCTTGAGCGAGAAGGTATGATCGAGACAAGCCTGATTACAGCCGATGCAGGTATTGATGGCTTCGCTTTGATTGGCCGCGGCTTTGTTGACAAACTCAGGATCGGCCAGGAAAGGCCTGGCCATAGACACCATATCCGCCTGCCCCGAGGAGAGGATCTGCTCGGCTATCTCAGGTGTATTGATCCTGTTGGTGGCCACCAAAGGAACACTGAGTTCTTTTTTCAAACGTTCAGTGACCCAGGCAAAGGCGCCTCTGGGTACGCTGGTGGCTATGGTCGGGATCCTGGCCTCATGCCATCCTATGCCGGTATTGATGATAGTGACACCGGCTTGTTCCAGCGCTTTGCCGAGTTCTATGACCTCCTCAAGGCTTGAGCCCTTGTCGACCAGATCCAGCATAGACAAACGAAAGATAATGATGAACTCGGGCCCGACCTTGGCGCGGATAGCGCGAACAATTTCCAGTGGCAGGCGAATACGGTTGGCAAAACTGCCGCCGTACTCATCGCTGCGCTGATTGACCCGCTCACAGATGAACTGATTGATGAGATAGCCTTCAGAGCCCATCACTTCCACGCCATCATAACCGGCCCGTTTGGCCAATTCGGCAGAGGTGGCATAATCCTTTATGGTGCCACGGATTTGCCGCAAAGACATGGCGCTCGGCGTAAATGGGGTAATGGGTGACTTGACCTTGCTCGGTGCCAGTGAAAAAGGATGATAGCCATAACGACCGGCATGAAGGATCTGCATACAGATCTTGGCGCCGCCCTCATGCACGGCGCGGGTAACGATTTGGTGTTTGCCCACTTGCCAGGGAAAACTCAGCTGACAGGCGTTGGGGGCCAAACGGCCGCGAAAGTTTGGCGCTATGCCGCCGGTGACAATCAAACCCACACCACCCAGCGCCCGCTCCTTGTAGAAGTGTGCCAGTTTCTCAAAACCGCCCTTTTCTTCTTCCAACCCGGTATGCATGGAACCCATGAGTACCCGGTTTCTCAGCTGGGTAAACCCCAGATCCAAGGGTTCTAATAAATGAGGAAAGCCCGACATTAAAACATCCTTTTTAAACAAGTGATTTAAATCAGCATAACCTGAGCCGCCATCAAGCTCAACATAAAGCATGCATTGCGATCTCCCTTCGGCTAAGCCGGTAAAAGCACGCGTATAAAATCACTTACAAATGTGTTTTCCCGTTGCTGTTATTTTCAGTTAGCATTAGCGGAATGCATGGAAAAATGGAGTGGCTATGTCCGCAAAACCCCTGACAACCAAGAATACCCTGATGTTGATCTGGAATGTGATCAACTTCATTCGCAAGCTGGTGTTGAACCTAGTGTTCTTCCCGCTGTTCTTTATCGCTTTGATAGCCGTGGTCATCGCCATGGTCAGCAGTGATGAAGTCCAAGTTGAGGATGGCTCGGCGTTGGTATTGAACCTGGCCGGCGGCATAGTGGATCAGAAACGCCAGATTGACCCGTTAGAGGCGATGTTAAACCAAGGCAAAGGACCCGATGTCAACGGCGAAATCTTATTGAGTGATGTGCTCTATACCATTAACAGCGCTACCAATGACAAGCGGATCAAGGCCCTGGTATTGGATCTGTCCGAGTTGCAATATGGCGGCCTGAGTAAGCTGAGCGCCATAGGCCAGGCACTCAATGAATTCAAGGATAGTGGCAAGCCTGTGGTCGCCATAGGTAACTATTATGATCAGAACCAGTATTTCCTGGCGAGTTTTGCCGATACTGTCTACCTCAACCCAGAGGGTATGGTGGCGGTAGATGGCTTGAGCCGCTACCGTCAGTACTATAAGTCGGCACTGGATAAGTTAAAAATCAAGGCGCACATTTTCCGTGTTGGTACTTTCAAGTCAGCGGTTGAACCTTTTATCCGTGACGACATGTCAGAAGCCGCCAAGGAAGCCAACTCTGTTCTGCTCAACGACATCTGGGGCAGCTATACAGACACAGTGGCAGCCAATCGTGGCATAGACAAATCCAACCTAGGCCTTAATGCTAGCGCTTATTTGGCAGAGCTGGAGCAAGCCGACGGCGATTCAGGCACCATGGCAGTTAACCTCAAGTGGGTCGATAAACTTGCCAGCGCCGAGGACTTCCGCCTGGCGATGTTGGACTTGGTGGGCAAAAGCAAGGAAGGCGATAGCTTCAAGCAGATCAGCTACTATGACTACGCCAAGTTGATGGCACCGCTGCCCGAGTTGGTCCCCTCAGAAGAGATTGGCGTTATAGTGGCCAAGGGCAATATTCTCAACGGCAGTCAACCGGCCGGTGATATCGGCGGCGAAAGTACCTCCGCCCTGCTGCGTAAGGCGCGCTTCGACGACACTATCAAGGCCGTAGTACTCAGGGTCGACAGCCCCGGCGGCAGCGCCTTTGCTTCCGAGCAAATTCGTCAGGAAGTGCTGGCATTGAAGAAAGCCGGTAAGCCTGTGGTGGTCAGCATGAGCAGCATGGCTGCATCAGGCGGGTACTGGATTTCGGCCAGCGCCGACTATATCTATGCCAACCCCACTACCCTGACCGGATCCATCGGTATTTTCGGCATGATAACCACCTTCGAGGACTCCCTGTCTTCCATCGGCGTCAATACCGATGGGGTGGCCACCTCCGACTGGGCCGGTCTTTCTGTTACCCGGTCACTTTCCGATGGCGTCAAGGCGGTGATCCAGCGCCATATCGAACGTGGCTACAAAGACTTTATCTCACTGGTGGCCAACGAACGCAATATGACACTCGAGCAGGTGGATAAGATTGCCCAAGGCCGCGTTTGGTCCGGCAAGAAAGCGCTGGAGCTGGGTCTGGTGGATGAGCTTGGCGATCTCGATAACGCTATCGCCAAAGCGGCCGAATTGGCCGAGCTCGATAAATTTGACAGCCGAGTGATAGAACAGGAACTGACACCTGAGCAACTCTTCATTCAGGAGATGTTCGCCAGTGTCTCAGCTTATCTGCCTCACAGCGTCAAGCAGTCCAGCGTACTGGAAAAGCTGCTGACTCAATGGAGCCAGGTACTGGAAGAGTTTGCCGCCTTTGACGACCCCAACGGCGTCTATCTCTACTGCGATAACTGCAGTTACTGATAATCCTGAAAGCCCGGTTCGCCGGGCTTTTTTGTGCCTTATGCTGTCGGGGTTGATTTGCTATAATCCGGCCTCTCTTTTGCTCCAATGATAAATAAAGCCAGATTATGAACAAAAAAAAGTCCATCTATGTCGCATACACGGGCGGCACCATAGGGATGCAAAAAACCAGTAATGGCTTTGCCCCGGTCGCCGGTTTCCTGACGGAATGCGTCAACTCCATGCCGGAGTTTTTCCATGAAGAGATGCCGACGTTCGTGATCCAGGAATATAGTCCGCTGATAGACTCCTCCAACATGGCTCCCAGCCACTGGCAGATGATAGCCGACGACATTCAGGCCAACTATGACAAGTATGATGGCTTTGTTATTCTTCACGGCACAGACACCATGGCGTTTACCGCCTCGGCGCTGTCTTTCATGCTGCAAGATCTCGGTAAGCCGGTTATCGTCACCGGCTCGCAAATTCCATTGGCGCAGCTGCGTTCAGACGGTCAAACCAACTTACTTAATGCGCTGTATATAGCGGCAAATTACCCAGTTGCCGAGGTTTGCCTGTTCTTCAACAATAAGTTGTTCCGCGGCAACCGTACCACCAAGGCTCATGCCGACGGCTTCGATGCCTTTGCTTCGCCGAATTTCCCCCTGTTGCTGGAAGCCGGGATCAAGATTCGCCTGCGCGCCGGTAAAATTGCTCCGCCCAGCGATAAGCCCCTGAAAGTGGCGCCCATTACCCCTCACCCCATAGGTGTGGTTACCTTGTATCCCGGGATCTCCACCGAGGTATTCAACAACATATTGCAGCAGCCGGTAAAAGCACTGATATTACTGACCTATGGTGTCGGCAACGCGCCGCAGGACCCAGGATTGCTGGAAACTCTCAAGCGGGCCAACGACAAAGGCACAGTGCTTATTAATCTGACCCAGTGCCTGCAGGGAAAAGTCAATATGGGCGGTTATGCCACAGGCAACGCCCTGGCAAAAGCCGGCGTTATCAGCGGCGCCGATATGACCACGGAAGCCGCCTTGACCAAATTGCATTACCTGCTCTCCCAAGGGCTGAGTACAGAAGAGATAAGACGGCAGATGCAACAAAACCTCTGTGGCGAACTCACTTCGGATTGAATTTAATTGATAGTAAAAAGCCCTGTTTATACAGGGCTTTTTTATCATTCGAATCCAGAAACTTAATTAAAGATCAGATTCTTTGAACTCAGCAATGCTCTCACCGCGAAACTGCTTTTTCAGCTGCGCCTTGGACAACTCGTTGAGTTGGCCACCGGCACCTATAGTAAAGTGTTCGGTTTGCTCCAAACGTCTGGCCTGATAGAGCATCACCAGTTGCAGCGTGTTTTCCCGCTGTTCCTCGGTCAGCACAGTGCCATCTTCCCACTTACCTATCTCGGCGGCGCTGCGCAGTCTCTCATAGACCTCAACCGGCATCTCTTCAATCACTTTGTTGATATCTGTCATACACTTTTCCGCTTGTGCAAAATAATACGTACCCGGGTTATCAGGTAACCTACGAAACCGAGCGTAAAGCAGACCGCACCGGCGATGGCTCTATTACCTTCAGCGACTTCGCCACCCCAGAACCAGATAACCACCCCGGCGATAAACAGGGTCAAGGCCAGAAAGCTCTGATTCATCAGTTTGGTCGACTGCTGAATATGGCTAATCCTCGACAGCGACTCGGTGTTGGGTCCCAATTTCGAACTGCAGTGCGGGCAACTGGGTGCCTTACTGGAGATCCGCTTGCGGCATAAAGGGCATTCAACCAGTGCCATAACTGCTCCTTACCTGAGTTTGTCCACGACGGCCAGCATGGCGGTCAAAGAGGCTTCACCCAGGTACAGGCAACGCTCGGGGGACCAGCCCACCAGCGGATCGGCCAGATTATCATTGTCTTTAAATGGCATTTCCAAGGTGTTTGACAGGCAGTTGAAGGTTTCGCCGACCCAGTTGGAACCTATGGTCAGGTTGGCCTTGCCGGGCTCGTCCTTTTCATAGCCATGTTCGCTCTGGAAATCCGGGCTAACCAGCAAGAGCGCCGAGGCAAATTCCTGCTGCAGCTGAGTCAAACGCTCATCCCAACAAGGAATGCCTTCACAGCCTGCCAGGAACACATAAGGCAGACCTTCATCACCGTGGACGTCATAGAAAAGGTCCACACCGGTTTCTTTCATCTTTTGTACCACATGGTACACCTCGGGGCTCTTCTCCAGGCTTGGCGTTTGCCACTCACGATTTAGGTTAACACCGGCGGCATTGGTACGCAGATGGCCGCGGGCGCTGCCGTCGGGATTCATGTTGGGTACAACATAGAAGTTGGCCTTATCCAGCAACTGTTTGGAGACAGGGTCATCCGAGTCCAGCAAACGATACAGCAAACCTTCCACCAGCCATTCGGCCATGGTTTCCCCTGGGTGCTGACGGGCTGTGATCCAGATATTGCGCTTGCTGTTATCGCCGTCACCCACCTTGACCAGCGTCAGATCGCGACCATCCAAGGTCAGACCCAGGTGCTCCAGGCTCACTTCAGGATGCACTTGCACAGCGCTGAGCAGGTCCAGGTG
Source organism: Shewanella sp. MSW (assembly GCF_007636515.1). NCBI lineage: Bacteria > Pseudomonadati > Pseudomonadota > Gammaproteobacteria > Alteromonadales > Shewanellaceae > Shewanella > Shewanella sp. MSW. Next base: position 44,978 of record NZ_LVDR01000007.1, on the reverse strand, counting down.
GCGCTCGTAACTGTAAGGTGCAAAATAGGCTATCTGAATCGCATCGGCGTCCAATTCCACATTGATACTCAATTTGCCGTCATCATACTTGGTCGGCAGGCGGAACCAGTGCTGGCGATCATAGCTGGCAACCGCCTGGTAGTTTTCCCAGCCTTTGGGATAAGAAGCGCTGCCGGCGTTGATGATATTGAGGGTGTAACTGTTTCCTACCTGGCCTTCAAAACGGAAATTGAACCACTGGTAGAACTCTCCGCCCTGATCCGGGCGGATCGCCAGTCTGATGTCGTCCTTATTATCAAGACTGATGACCTGAATATTGCCACCATCAAAATTCGCGCTGATCCGCATGATGTTTTCCTTCATTGCTTTTATAGGGTGTGGAGCCGAAAGGCTCGCGCAAGTGGGCTATAGGATAAACCAAATCGGCCGCGCTTGAAAACGCGGCCGACTCTGGCTTGATATTCGGGGAAAAATCAGTGGAGTTTACCAAAGGCTGAAACTGTATCCTTGGCCGCGCACAGTATTAATAAGGCTTCTTGGCAAACGGGTCTGCTCCAGTTTACGTCGGGTGTTGGAGATATGCATATCCAGGTTTCGGTCAAACCGCCCCAACTCTTTTTTTAACACCCGTCGCTGTAGCTCCTGCTTGGTAACCACCTGGCCCTTACGCTCAAACAGATATTTAAACAAACGAAACTCTGTCTGAGTCAATGCCAATTGCTGATCGGCAATGGCTACTGTGTAATCCGTCTCATCAAACTGAATATGCTTATTGAGCGCCAGATCGGTAGGTTCCTGCCCCTTGCTGATATTGATCCTTCTTATGAGCGCCTGAATACGGACCAACAACTCTTTGACGCTAAATGGCTTACTCAAAAAATCATCAGCCCCCAGCTCATAACCTTTAATCCTTTCCTCTTCGCTATCGACAGCCGAAATCACTATCACAGGTGTACTGTCCTTACGGGCAAGTAACATCTCAAAACCATTGAGTTTGGGCATCATTAAGTCGAGCAAGATAACATCCGGGGTAAAAGTGTCGAGTCTCATCAGTGCATCCAAACCATCAGCGGCACAAACAACATCGTGCCCCTCGCCCTCCAGTGCTTCCTTGAGCAAGTCCCTGAACTCCAGGTCATCGTCCACCAATAAAATTTTCGTCATTTTCGTTAACACAATTCTCAAATAAGAACCATTACCATTAACGTTAACATAATTATCCTGACCGAGCCAGAAAAATTCACTGGTTATAGTGATGTAAGGTGCACAGAGTCACATATAACGAGTTATGAAAAAGGGACAGCCGGTCAAACTGTCCCTATAGTCAACTGAACAAATTAAGTTTACCGCCACTGGGCAGCAAACTTTATCCCTGCCTTTTGTTGTCCACCTTACTTGTCTTGCATCAACTGGCTGATGTATTTGACCGGAGCACTGCCATAACTGAGGAAGTTTTCGTGAAATGCCTTGAGCTCAAACGCCTTACCTTGCTGCTGTTTAAGTTCTTCCCTGAGGTCGTAAATTTCACGATATCCAGCGTAATAGCTGGTTAACTGTACCTGGCTCAGCGTTGCCCGGCGCCATTTACCTTCCGCCTCGGCTTGCTGCTGGAAGGCTTCTTCAGTCATCAATTTGATAGCCTGCTCTTCAGTCATCCCCTTGACCTGAATGCTGTAGTCCAGAATGGTGTTACAAATCACCCTGAGGTTCCACTTGTAGTACATCAGCCACATTTCCGGCTCAAAGTTGCCATAGCCCTGTTCCAACATCATACGCTCGGCATAAACGGCCCAACCTTCGACCATGGCGCCGTTACCAAACAGGCTCTTGACCAGGCTCGGTGATTCATTGGAGTACACCAGTTGGGTGTAATGGCCGGGGATAGCCTCATGTATGTTCAGTACCTGCAATATCCAGTGGTTGTACTCGCGCAAGTAACTTTCGGCCTGCTCGTCAGTCATGCCATCGAGGGGAGTCACGTTATAATAAGTGTTGCCGCCCTTTTCATAAGGGCCGGGAGCACTGATGGAAGCACCGGCAAAACCTCGCATATATTCAGGTGTTTCCCTGACCACCAAAGGCTTTTTCGGATCCAGAGTCACCAGATCGTGTTGATTGACAAACTTCACCAGCTCGGGGATCTGCGCCCTCACCTCGTCCACAAAATCTTCCCGCTTTACATGCCGGGCCGAAAGCTTGTCGATCAACTGTTTGATAGCCTTCTTCTCGTCTTGCGGCTTGGGCTCTTGGAAATACTTGCTCCAGAGCTTATCGGTAATTTTCGCCATTTCACCCTGAACCCTGGCCTTATCGGCCAGCGCCTTTTCATAAAGGGCCTTGGCGCTCATACCGGCCTGAATATCGAAGGCAAACTTCTCCTCATAAAGTGCTTCTCCTATCCGAAAACTACGGCTGCCTTCGCGCTTAAGTTGCTGCTCAAGCTGTTTTAGAAACTGGATATGCCCTTCGATGGCTGCCACGGCATTAGCCAGTCTTTGCTTGAACAACGCCTTTTCATCAGCGTTCAGGCCGGAGGCGTTCACCTTGACGAGCAGTTCATCGGACAATACCGTAAAGGCACCCTGATTTTGCATGATGGCCAACTCTGTGTGCTCCAGAGTGGGATTATCTATGTTTTGCTGCGCCGCCCGGTAATAGGCCGGCACATTTTCCAATCGGCCCAATACAGAGCGCAACCTTTGATCCAGAGGTGCAAAGTCCTCATTGATGATTTGCGCAAAACCTCCGGCCACGTTGTAACTGGATGGGTCCCACTGCCAGGACTTGAAGCGTTTGATTTCCCACTCCATGCTGCCGAGGACGTTTTCAATCAAGCGATAGTCAATCAGGTTGGCTGCGGTAAGCGCCGCAAAATCAAAGCTCGCCATCTTGGCTCGCTGCTGCTGAATAAAGTTCAGCGTCACGGTGCGGCTGGCCGCATCCGGTACCAGGAGTTTGGCATCATATTGATGAAAACCATTATAGAGCGCCCAAGTCGGTGCAACTTGCCACAAAGAATCGATAAAACTTTGACTGAATGCAGTAAAGGTTTGGTTCTGATCTTGTTTGACGATAGCAGAAACGTTAGATGCCATCGCCTCTGGCGAGCTTTGGGTTTGACATGCGGACAGACCTGTCAGCGCCAGTGACACCGCCAGGCACAGGGTGAGTTTTTTCATATGATTTCCTTCCCGGCACCCGTATGTTGGAAATTTGAGTTTTTATCGGTTTTTCGGGTGCATAGTTTGCTAGTAAATCATGGAAGCAGGAACTTTTCAGCAATTGTTAGTAAAGAAACATGCTTTGTTACAGTTTGCGAGCTGGCATGAATTGCATGTGACCATAGTGAAGACAACGGTGAAGACAATAGTGAAGCCATTTCAAGCTGCTATGGAAAAGTAACTAATTACAGAAGAAGCATTTCACGCGCGGAAAAACAAAGAGTATCTGGCATAAAGAAGCTTCTTAAACGAGTTTTTATATTGTTTAATTTTAACTTTTTGGGCAACCGGAATATAAAGGATGATTGTGTGCTAGGGCGCCGTGCTTCCATATGGGTTGAACAGAGAGTGTTCAAAATTCTGTGTCACGCTAAAAAATACCGCTCATTGTAAGTGAGCGGTATTTTGCTTCTAGGACAAGGCTATTGTTAGTCGCGGTAAACCTCGCCGTAGAAGCTTGCCAGCAACAGGGCTTTTAACTCACTGATCAGAGGATACCTGGGGTTGGCACCTGTACACTGATCATCAAAAGCATCTTCAGCCAGTTCATCGAGCTTATCCAGAAAATCGGCTTCTGTGACACCGGCTTCCTGAATCGACCCCGGGATCCCCAAAGCCAGCTTCAACTGCTCAATTTTGGCTATCAAACGCTCGACTTTTTCGGTGTCACTCAGCTCGGCGTCTGTCAGCTTGAGATGATCAGCAATGGCAGCATAGCGGCAGAGCGCCTTGGGCCTGTCATACTGGCTGAAGGCGGCTTGCTTGGTCGGCAGGTCGGTGGCGTTGAAACGGATGACATTGCTTATGAGCAGTGCATTGGCCAAGCCGTGTGGCAGATGGAACTCGGCGCCCAGTTTGTGAGCCATAGAGTGACATATGCCCAGGAAAGCGTTGGCAAAGGCGATACCGGCAATGGTGGCGCCGTTGTGCACTTTTTCGCGGGCAATCGGCGCCGCGGCGCCCTCTTCGTAGGCCTTGGGCAGGTGCGTAACCAGAAGATCCAAGGCCTGCAATGCCTGGCCGTCACTGTACTCATTGGCCATCACGCTGACATAGGCTTCCAAGGCATGGGTAATGGCATCTATCCCGCCAAAGGCGGTTAAGGACTTGGGCATGTTCATCACCAGGTTGGGATCCACAATCGCCATGTTGGGGGTCAGTTCATAATCTGCGATAGGATACTTGGCACCTGTCTGCTCATCAGTCACCACGGCAAATGGTGTGACTTCAGAGCCTGTGCCCGACGTGGTGGGGATAGCGACCATCTTGGCCTTGCGCCCAAGTTTAGGGAACTTGTAAATACGTTTACGAATATCCATGAAACGCAGCGCCAGATCGGCAAAGTCCACCTGAGGATGTTCATACATCACCCAGATGATCTTGGCAGCGTCCATAGGGGAGCCACCGCCCAGTGCGATGATCACATCCGGTTGGAAACTCTCGGCCACCTTGGTGCCGGCGCGAACTACTGCTAAGGTAGGATCGGCCTCCACTTCATAAAACACTTCGGTATCCAGCCCCAAGCCCTTGAGGATCTTGACGGTTTCATCACAGTAGCCATTATTGAACAAGAACTTGTCTGTCACTATCAAGGCGCGGCGTTTGTCGGCCAACTCCTCCAGGGCAATAGGTAGACTACCGCGGCGGAAATAAATGGAGGATGGAAGTTTGTGCCACAACATATTCTCGGCCCTCTTGGCGACAGTTTTCTTGTTGATAAGGTGACTCGGGCCCACGTTCTCCGAAATCGAGTTCCCCCCCCAGGAGCCACAGCCCAAAGTGAGAGAAGGTGCCAGCTTGAAGTTATAGAGATCGCCAATCCCGCCTTGAGATGCCGGGGTGTTTATCAGAATTCGAGCTGTTTTCATCCGCTCACCGAAACGCTTGACCCGCTGCACCTGGGTATCTTGATCTGTATAGAGTCCAGAGGTATGACCGATACCACCGAGTTTCACCAAGGCATCGGCCTTATCCAGCGCCTCATCAAAGTCGTTGGCGCGGTACATACCAAGCAGCGGCGAAAGCTTTTCATGGGCGAAGGCTTCGGCTTCGGTGATTTCATCCACCTCACCGATCAGTACCTTGGTCCAGCTCGGTACGCTGAAGCCGGCCATTTCGGCAATGCGCGCCGCACTTTGGCCAACAATGGCGGCATTGAGCGCGCCATCTTTGAGGATAACCTGTTTCACGGCAAGGCATTCTTCGTCATTGAGCAGGTAACCGCCATGATGAGCAAAACGCTCCCGTACTGCTTGGTAGACGCTATCGAGTACCACGACCGCTTGTTCAGAGGCGCATACCACACCGTTATCAAAGGTTTTTGACATCAATATGGAAGCCACCGCGCGTTTGATATCCGCGGTTTCATCAATAACCACAGGTGTATTACCTGCGCCGACACCTATGGCAGGTTTCCCGGAAGAGTAAGCGGCTTTCACCATACCCGGGCCGCCGGTGGCCAGAATAAGATTTATCTTTTCGTGGGTCATCAGGTGATTGGAAAGTGCGACGCTGGGTTCATCTATCCAGCCTATAATGTCCTCGGGAGCTCCGGCCTTAATGGCGGCATCCAGTACTATTCGGGCGGCTGCGACTGTGGATGCCTTGGCTCTGGGGTGCGGGGAGAAGACGATGGCATTACGGGTTTTCAGGCTGATAAGCGCCTTGAAGATAGCGGTGGAAGTAGGATTGGTTGTCGGTACTATGCCGCAGATGATCCCCACGGGTTCGGCAATTGTGATGGTGCCGAAGGTGTCGTCTTCTTCCAGAATGCCGCAGGTCTTTTCATCTTTGTACTTGTTATAGATATACTCGGAAGCAAAGTGGTTTTTAATCACTTTATCCTCCAGCACTCCCATGGAGGTTTCGGCGGCGGCCTGTTTTGCCAACGCTATTCTGGCATCGGCGGCAGCCAGCGCGGCGGCGCGAAATATCTTATCGACTTGCTGCTGACTGAAACCTGCGAATTTCGCCTGAGCCTGGCTGACTCTTTCCAGTAGCAGGTCCAGTTCCTGAGTATTGGTGACTTTCATAATCAGTTTCCCGTAAAAAAATTTAACAAAGGCTCATCTTGGTTAAACTCTCTCACATGAAATAAAATTACATCCAAACCGGGTGGACATCTGTGATCTTGGCCACAGGCATGGCGTTTTATGTAATTCAACAACGTTAAATCAGATTCAAGCATAGAAAAAATCTTTGTATTAGAATCGACTATACTGCAGCTTTGACTGCACTGATATTACGAAAATTTATTCGAAGTTGTGACCAAGTATAGAAAATCTCATTTCTGGGGTTTGTTAACTTAGGGTAGAGTATGCACCGTCTCAAGTTACTGTTTCCCGGTGAGTTCCCTACACTGGAAGGATACGAAATTGGATTTGACCCTGTACGTTAAATTTTTCCTCGGACTGGTGGCCATCATCAACCCGGTGGGCCTGTTGCCGGTATTTGTCAGCCTGACCAGTCACCAGACTGAGGCTGAGCGTAACCATACCGCTAAAATATCCAACTTTGCCGTGGTGGTAATCCTCTTGGTTACCACAGTGGTGGGTCAGTATATATTGAATATGTTCAGTATTTCGCTGTCGGCGTTCCGAATTGCCGGCGGTACACTGATTGCCATCATCGCCATGTCCATGTTGCAAGGAAAGCTTGGCGAGGTGAAACGCAACCAGGAAGAAGACAGAGAAGCCTCGGCGATGGAATCTGTGGCTGTGGTACCGCTGGCTTTGCCTCTAATGGCTGGCCCTGGGGCTATCAGCTCAGTAATCGTCTTTGCCGCCGAGCATAAAGGCCTGGCTAATCTGCTGGCCATGTCGGTGACTGTAGCGCTGTTTGGTCTGCTCAGCTTTGCATTGTTCAGAATGGCTTCGGTCATCAATAAGCTCCTCGGTAAAACAGGGATCAACGTGATCACCCGTCTGATGGGACTCTTGATGCTATCCATTGGCATTGAGGTAATAGCCGCAGGTTTTAAGGGGCTGTTTCCCAACTTACTGGGATAAAATCAAATCGGCTAATGTGTTGATATTATGGATACCCCTCTCACAAACTGTGCCGCAATACGTCAGGATTAGTCGTACAAAGCTAATTTGCTGCAGAAAGGTTGGGAATCTTGACTGCGCAGCCGCTATCATTCAAAGGACTATGCTCAGAAAAGCAAAAACCCGACCATAAGGTCGGGTTTTTTTAATCTGGCGGTGAAGGAGGGATTCGAACCCTCGATACGTTGCCGTATACACACTTTCCAGGCGTGCTCCTTCAGCCACTCGGACACCTCACCGTTTCGATACTTTTTACTGTGGGTATCAACACATCTATCAGGAGTAATATCTCTATCCCCTTGATGGAGCGGTACTTTACGCAAAAGGCGAATGCCGGTCAAGCAAAAATCCGCCTTAATCTCCGTTTGCGTGTTTGATGAGCAAAGGCGATGAAAAATACTTCAATCAGTGTTCATTTAAGCGGAATTTACTTACCTCATCGCTCATTTTGTTGGCGTCTTTAATCAGCAGTTCGTTGAGTTTGCCAAGCTCATTGGCTATATCCTGGGTATTGCGGTAGATATCACTGATCTGCATCGCATTGCGATTCACCTCTTCTGATACGGCCGACTGCTCATGGGTTGCGGCAGCTATCTGTTCATTCATGCTATCAATAACTTCCACGTGTTCAACTATGCGCCTGAGCTCCTCACCGGCGCGGTTTGCCTCATCAACACTGATGCCGGCCTGAGCCTTGCCTTTGGTGATAGCGGCTACCGCTACTTCGGCGCCCTGTTTGAGCCTTTCTGTCATATTACGGATATCTTCAGTGGAAGATTGTGCCCGCTGCGCCAGATTGCGCACCTCATCGGCCACCACGGCAAAGCCGCGGCCCATTTCGCCGGCCCGGGCGGCTTCGATGGCGGCATTAAGCGCCAGGAGATTGGTCTGCTCGGCTATGCCACTGATGACCTCCAACACACTGACAATGCCGTGAATATCTTTATCCAGTTTGGATATTGCATCGGCGGCATAACTAATTTCTTCAGCCAGTTCATTGATGGCCGATGCCGTGCGCCCCACTTCCAGGCTCCCTTCCCTGGCCTCAGTGCTGGCTTGATTGGATGCTTCAGAGGCCCGTACCGCGTTGGAGGCAATTTCCTGTACGGTTGAACTCATCTCTGTCATCGCAGATGCCACTTGCTCTGTCTCGCTGGAGCCAACCGCTACATCGGCCTGCATCTGAGTAGAATGCTGTTCCATCTGTTGTACCACTCCCAGCAAGGTCTTGCTACTGGAGCGAACCCGCAGTATCACCAGCTCAAAGTCGGCCATCATACTATTGAAGGATTCGGCCAGCTCACCAAACTCATCTTTACCCGTATGGGGCAAACGCACACTTAAGTCATAGTGAGCCCGGGCTCGGGTAACGCCCTGATGCAATTCCCGCAAGCTGCCATGCAGATATTTGAGTATGATGCTGGAGACCAGACTGACAATGATTAAACCAAACACCATAACCCCAAGTACTATCCAGGTCTGGTTAGTAGCATTTTGCTGTTTGTTCAAGGTCTCGGCCAGGAGTTTATTCGACAGCTTCTGCTCAAATTCATGTAACAGATTGATGCGTGCTGTCGACTGATTAAACCAGATCTCCGGAGATTGGGACTTGAGATCCTCGGCTTTCTGGCCATAAGCCAATTCCCTCAAGCGAGCGACTTCGGCGACAGCAGCTTGGGTTTGCAATGCCTGTAAATCCTTGCGAGCGGTTTCATCAGCCAAGGCCACAAACCTTTCCTGGTAAGCGTTTTGTTCAGAGACCAAAGTGATAAATTTACGGTAGACACCGGGTTTGAACTCACTCTGTCCGAAGGTTGAACTGAGTACCGCCCGCTCGATACCTGCGCGTTCCTTCATCTGCAAAAACGCCGAAAAAGCGGCGGCCTTGATGGCAATCTGTTGATCGCCGCCCTTCTGCACACTAAGATCGACTATCGACAGCAGTAATTTATTCAGCTCAGTGTAAAATGCCACTTCTTCGGCAACGCTTATCCCTTGTATATCTACCAGATTGCGAATGTCTTGCAAACGGGCAATGCTACTTCTTGCCTTCGTTAAATCGGTAGCAAAATCGGCGGGAAGCTGATGATTATTCAAGAAATCATTAAATTGCTGGAGTTGTTTATCTGTGAGTTGCCGCTGGCCCGGTAGTTTATCGGCAAAACTCTTGCCCTTGGAACCGAGATAACCCGCGCTCATGCCGCGCTCTTTTTGCAGTTCATGTACCAGCGCCGAGTTGACCACCGCCAACTCGCTGAGATCCAGCACCTCTTCCAGACCATTGGCGAGCGACAGTCGATCGCTGAACAATAAAATACCAAATAGGGTTGCCGCGATAAAAGGCGGCAGGATAACCAAGAGAAATTTGTGTTTCAGAGGAAGATTTTCAATCCATTGCCATTTCATTGATGCATCCTTTAAGCAGCTAACTAATTCATTTATTAATATGAAATTTATTTTTCAGCATACGTTGGCAAGTATAGTCGATGCCAATGGATGTCAATGGAAAAAGAGCCTACAAATGTAGGCTCTTTATTGGCTTGTCGAATAAAAAACAGTTTAAGCTATTCAGGCGTTGCCTTTGACCTGCATGTTGAGGGTTTTGGCAAAATCCAACATTCGAGTCAGCGGCACCAAAGCGCCTTGACGCAGCGCTTCATCGACGAAAATCTCATGTTGACTGTTATCCTGGTTTTCCAGCGCGCTGGCAATCGCCTTGAGACCATTCATTGCCATCCAGGGGCAGTGAGCACAGCTGCGGCAAGTGGCACCTTCACCGCCGGTTGGGGCTTCAATCAGGGTCTTGCCCGGCGCTGCCTGTTGCATCTTATAGAAGATGCCTCTATCGGTGGCCACGATAAAGGTATCATTGTCCATGGTCTGGGCAGCTTTGATCAACTGACTGGTTGAACCTACGGCATCGGCCATTTCCACAACACTCGCCGGAGATTCAGGGTGAACCAGAATGGCGGCGTTCGGGTGCAGCGCCTTTAATTGACGCAAGGCGTTGGCCTTGAATTCATCGTGCACAATACACTCGCCCTGCCACATCAACATCTCGGCACCAGTTTGCTTGGCAATATAACTGCCCAAGTGACGATCCGGCCCCCAGATGATCTTCTTGCCTTCGCTGTCCAGGTGTTCCACGATCTCCAGCGCTATGCTGGAAGTCACTACCCAATCGGCCCGGGCTTTGACCGCAGCCGAAGTATTGGCATAGACCACAACTGTGTGATCCGGATGCGCGTCGCAGAAAGCACTAAACTGCTCAATAGGACAACCAACATCCAGAGAACAGGTGGCTTCCAGAGTCGGCATCAGAATGGTTTTTTCCGGGCTCAGGATCTTGGCGGTTTCCCCCATAAACTTAACCCCGGCAACGATGAGCGTTTTGGCGGGATGATCACGCCCAAAACGCGCCATTTCGAGCGAGTCGGAAACGCAGCCACCGGTTTCCTCGGCCAGAGCCTGAATTTCAGGGTCCGTATAGTAATGGGCAACCAGCACCGCATTCTGCTCTTTGAGCAGTTGCTTGATCCTGGCTTTGTATTCGCTTTTTTCCTGTTCAGACAAGGGAACCGGTTTTGGCGGGAAAGGATATTGAATATTTTCTATGCTTGGTGCTACCTGACTCATAACAGACCCAATGCGACTAATACTGTTGGCAATTATACGAAATCTGCCATCAAATCGTAACCACTTTGTGCTCAGGATCAAATAAAGCCATTGCCTTAAGCAGGCAGGAGTAATCTTGCTCCCGAAACACACCTAAAACAAGGCCCCGCAATGCGGGGCCTCCAATCTTATCTCATCGCCAACAGCATTTCCTGCGGCTGCTCGAGATATTGTTTCCACAGATTACAGAAGCGGGCAATGGTGCCGCCATCTATCACTCTGTGATCGCCTGACCAACTGACCTGCATCAGTTTACGAGCTTCCACCTTACCCTTGGCATTAAAGCGCGGCAGGGTTTGCACCTTACCCAAGGCCACAATCGCCACCTCGGGTTTATTGATAATGGGCGTTGCCACAGTGCCGCCCAGCGCGCCTATGTTGGAGATGGAGATGCTGCCATCTTTAAGATCGGCAGGCGCCACTCTACCTGAGCGCGCGGCCTGGGTCAGACGGGTGACTTCGGCAGCAACATCCAGAATCGATTTATCCTGTACATCCTTGACGTTAGGCACCAACAAACCGACCTTGGAGTCGACGGCCATCCCTATGTTGTGACGACCAAGATAAGTGAGTTCGGTACAATCTGCGTTCACTCGGCTGTTGATCACCGGAAACTCGGTCAGCGCCAGCGACATGGCCTTCATAAAGAAAGGCATCATGGTCAGCTTGAGCTCGTCATTGGAGTACTTGGCCTTCATCGCTTCACGAAGGGCGATAAGCTCGGTCAAGTCCAGCTCTTCGCAATAAGTAAAGTGCGGAATGCTGGAGACGGACTCTGTCATCATCCGCGCCATCACGGCACGAACGCCCTTGATAGGCTCTACCCTATCGCTTGCCGTTGCCGCTTTGCTGGCTTGCACTTGGCCCTCTGCCAAAGTTTGGGTTTGGGCTTGTGCCTGAGGAGTCGCCCCCTTGAGGAAACGCTCAATATCCTCTTTATAGACCCGGCCGTTTTTACCGCTGCCAGGCACTTTGGCGATATCGACATCCAGACTGCGAGCCATACGTCTTACCGCTGGGCTTGCAAGTGCCTTGCCCTGGGGCACCATACTGCAGGCGGCGGTTTGCGAGCTGCTCTGGGCTTGAGCCTGTGCTTGAGAGACGGCAGATGCTGAGCCTGATGGAGCACTTGCTGCAGCGGTTTGAGCCACGGCTGCACTACCGGATTCAGCGGCAACTTCAATGGCAAACAGTGGCTGATGCACCTGGGCCAACTGGCCCTTGCGGTAGTGCAGCTTGACAATTTTACCGGCCTTCATCGCCGGGATTTGCACCAACGCCTTATCAGTCATTACATCACAGATAGGTTGATCTTCAACCACAGTGTCGCCTTCTGCGACCAGCCACTCCACCAGTTCGCACTCGACTATGCCCTCGCCGATATCCGGCAGCATAAAGTCTTCCACCTGACTGCTACCGCCAGCCGTAGTGTTAGTGCTAGACGATGCAGCAGTATCGGCGCTGGCTGCAGGTACAGGCGCTTCGCTGTCTGCAGCATCCACTTCCACGGCATACAAAGGCTCATGCACCTTGGCAATTTCACCCTTGGCGTAATAAAGCTTACTGATAACACCCGGGAAAGGCGCAGGAATTTGCACCAGTGCCTTGTCTGTCATCACATCACAAACAGGTTGATCTTCGGCGACGGTATCCCCCTCTGCCACCAACCATTCCACCAGTTCACACTCGACAACACCTTCGCCTATGTCGGGCAAAATAAAATCTTTAATCATCCTGGCTCTCCTAAAAATTCACCGAGGCCTTGATGGCTTCAAAGGTTTTAAGCGCATCCGGCATATATTCTTTTTCATGGATTAAGGGATATGGCGTATCCAGACCACAAACCCGGCTGATGGGCGACTCCAGATACAGGAAACATTCCTGTTGGATGGTAGCGGCAATTTCACCGGCAAAACCACCGGTCAGTGGCGCTTCGTGGTTGATAAGCAATCTGCCGGTCTTTTTCACCGACTCGGCCACGGTTTCCACATCCCAAGGGGCCAGAGTACGAAGGTCGATGACTTCGCAGTCAATACCTTCCTCTTTGGCCATATCGGCTGCTTTCTCTATGATTTCCATCTGCGCGCCCCAGGCCAGCAGAGTGATATCTTTACCTTCACGAACCACTTCGGCTTTACCCAGCTCCAGTTGATAATCGCCTTCCGGCACATCGCCGACAGAGGCGCGGTACAAGCGCTTGGGCTCGAAGAAGACCACAGGGTTGCTATCGCGAATGGCAGCCAGCAGCAAACCCTTGGCTTGGTAGGGGTTACGGGGAACCACCACCTTGAGACCGGGCGTTTGGGTAAAGTAGGCTTCCGGTGACTGGGAGTGGTAATGACCGCCGGCAATGCCGCCGCCATAGGGGGTTCTGAAGGTCAGGCCGCCGACATCAAACTCGTTGCCGCTTCGGTATCTGAACTTGGCTGCTTCGTTGACGATTTGATCGAACGCCGGGAAGATGTAGTCGGCAAACTGGATTTCCGCTACCGGCGTCATGCCGTTGGAAGCCAGGCCGTTGGCAAAGCCGGCAATCCCCTGCTCGGTAAGTGGAGTATTGAAGCAGCGCTCACGGCCAAACTTTTCCTGCAAACCGGAAGTTGCCCGGAACACACCGCCGAAATGGCCTACGTCTTCACCGAAAACCAGCATCTTGTCGTCGGCTTCCATCGCTATGGTCAGGGCATTATTGATGGCCTGTAACATATTCATCTGTGCCACGCTTATGATCTCCCTGCTGTTTTAGGATAGGCTTTCGGATACTTGGCAACATGGGCCTTAAGCTCGGTTAATTGCTGCTTGAGCGCCGCAGTCGGCTGATCAAAAACGTCTTCTATGATGGCTTCTATGGCTGGTGCCGGAACCTTTTCGGCCACTTTTACCGCGGCCAGCACTTCCTCACGATACTTCTCATACAGCTCGGTCTCGTCGCTTTCCTTGAGCCAGCCTTTGTTGATCAGCCACAACTTGAAGCGTTTCACAGGGTCGTGCTGTTGCCACTTGGCTTCTTCCTCTTTGGAGCGATAACCGGATGGATCGTCGGAAGATGAGTGGGCACCCAGGCGGTAGGTCATGGCTTCAATCAGCACAGGCGCGTTGTTTTCAAGCGCGTAAGCTCTGGCTTGCTGAGTTGCGGCCAGAACCGCCAACATATCGTTACCGTCGACTCTGATGGTGTGCATGCCATAACCAACGCCGCGGCTGGCTATGCCGTTACCGGCGTACTGCTCTTCCGTAGGGGTTGAGATGGCGTAGCCGTTGTTACGGCAAAAGAAGATGACCGGCGCTTTATGAACTGCGGCCATATTGAGACCGGCATGGAAATCGCCTTCAGAGGCAGCACCTTCACCGAAGTAACAGATGGCGACATTACGCTTGCCTTGCATCTTCAGCGAGTAGCCTACACCGGATGCCTGCGGGATCTGAGTCGCCAGCGGTGAAGAGATGGTTTGGTAGTTGAGTTCACGGCTGCCGTAGTGAATAGGCATCTGCCGGCCTTTGCCCAGATCTTTCTCATTGCTGAACATCTGATTCATAAACTGCTCTGTGCTAAAGCCGCGATAACGCAGTGCGGCATGTTCGCGGTACTGGGCAAGGATCACATCCTTGTCATCCAGCGCGGCGGCACTGCCGATAACGGCAGCTTCTTCACCGATACAAGTCATGTAAAAACTGATCCTTCCCTGACGCTGGGCGCCCAACATACGTTCGTCCAGGACACGCGTAAAGACACAGGTATCGAATATCTTGCGTGACAGGGCTTCATCTATGACGGGCAATACCGCCTCTTCATAGGTGGTGCCGTCGGCCTGAAGTATTTTGAGTACAGGGATATGCAGCGAGTCCTTGTTCAAAAAACTCACCCGATGCACCGTCTCGTTCATATTTGTTGCGTTGCTCATAGTGTGCTCTTGTTGTCTCTGGGTTTGTCCGGCTCGAAACCGGCCCTACCGATTTTTTCAGTACGCGCCCCGAACATTACGTTAACGTAAACTAGCAAGCAACTCCCACCATGGGTGCTTTGCCAACTAGCATGGGATCGGCGCGTATATATTGGTTTACAATTCAGGCCAATGGCACCTCTTTGGCTTGAACCAGGCAGATTACTGTACGTTGGCCAATGGGCACCTTGGCGTTGGGAAACACCACGGCTTCCGAGTCCTGTTCTACTCGAATATCCCTGCCCGCTTCCCGCGCCAGCACATAACCCTTGGGGAAAGCGCTGAAGTTTTCCACATCACTGGCGAAGGTAAATTCAAAGTCGTCGGCCTGCTTATTGATGACCCTACAGACCTGATAGATATTGACCCGCTCAAGCGCCTGCTCCTCGAGTTCGAGCGATTGTTTGCAGATCAAACGACTCAGCATCTCCCGGGTAGCGATAAAACGTGTCATATCGTTTTGTCCCATGGGGTAAACCTTGCCCAGCTCAATGGTAAAGGCGTCGGCGCCAAACTGATTTGACGAGAAATAGCTGAAAGTGGTTGTGGGTTCGTGATGCAGCAACACGGTATCGACTCCGGCCGCCTCCAGGAACATCAATTGTTCACGGCTGTAAGCCTTACCCGGTCGATAGGGATAGATGGCAAACTTTTCATGTTTGGAGCCGCGAATGGCGGTGTGCAAATCGTAATGGATCCTTTGTCTTGCCCCTTGTGGTGCGTCTTCGAAGAAACGTGTGACATAAGTTTCCAGCTTCTTGGCGCGGATCCGCTCCGGGTTCACCAGCCCGGGGGGATTGGAGTGTTCACCACTGAACAGTCGGTTGAGGTTTTCATCGACAATACGGGTGCCACGGTTAATTGCCGCCGGGTTACCGAATATGAAAAGTACTCGCTGCCCTACCCGTAGCTCTTGCTTCAACAGCGACTTGATAATGCCATTGCACAGCTCGATAGGTGCAGTTTCATTGCCGTGTACCCCGGATGACAGCACAATATCTTTATCACTTTGGTTATCCAGAGGCTCGAACAGCAAGACTCCTGTGTCCCAAATCGCTATCCGGGTGTGGTCGCCAAGCGTGCCGCTAACACTTTCCAGAGAATTGGGGTTATCCAGAGTCAATGACAGGAAGTCAGGATTATCCTTCAAGGCTTGTAACACGAAATACTCCTTCTTATTGCCGCTTTGGCTGTTGTTTCCATTAACGCTGCCTCCTGGGAACTTGTCAAAATGCGTTTGCTTGTTGAGACCAGCGCCAGAGAGCAAGGTTTCATAGTATCACAGCTTAACCTGTTGGCTATGTGACTAAATACCTCGCTTCGCAGGAGTTTTATCAAAACGGCTGTCGCCAAAAGCCACCTCGAGCTGGCCAGGGCCTATTCAAAAGAGAGCTAGCTATATGCACAAGTCAAAATCAGTCAAACACGACACTTGACAGGAAAACTTATTGCGCATAATTTTAGCCATCTGGACATCTGGAAGGTAAATTAAATGGCGGTAGCAACATTCGGTGGCGGTTGTTTTTGGGGAGTAGAGTATTTCTTTCGCCAAGTACCCGGCGTATTAAACGCCAGCAGTGGTTATATGGGGGGGGATGATAGAATCAACCGTTATGAAGAGGTAAAACAGGGCAACAGCGGCCATGCCGAAGTGGTTCAGGTGGAATTCGATGACACCCAGGTTTCATTTACCGAGCTGCTGCAAGTTTTCTGGCGTAATCACAACCCTACCAGCCTAAATCGCCAAGGAGGCGATATCGGCACTCAGTATCGGAGCGTGATTTTTTTTCACAGCAAAGAGCAAAAGGAGCAGGCCGAGGCCTCAAAACTGGCATTAGCTCGTAGTGGAAAGTGGGGACAGCGGCACATAGTGACGGAAATTGTGCCAGTGAAACAGTTTCATCGCGCGGAAGAATATCATCAGGATTATATCCAGAAGAATAACCTGCCCAGTTGCCATCTGGAATATTGATCCCCGGGAATAAAAAAGCGCAGCTGTGTTCACGGCTGCGCTTTTTTACTGAACTGGCAATCTCTTAAGCTCAGTTCGGCTTGCCTTTTAGGGCGCTGGTTATCAGCGCTCTCGCCTGTTCCAATATCTGCTGCAGATGCTGCTCGCTGACAAAGCTTTCGGCGTAAATTTTATAAAGTGCCTCAGTGCCTGATGGTCTGGCGGCAAACCAGCCGTTGTCAGTTAACACCTTAATACCGCCAATGGCACCATCATTGCCGGGAGCCTTGGTCAGTACCGCCTCAATCTTGTCTCCAGCCAAAGTCTCTGCCCCCAAGGTATCTGCATTGAGGGTGGCAAAACGCGCCTTTTGCTTGGGATTGATTGGGCTGTCTATCCGTTTGTAGAAGCAATCACCGTGTATGGCAGCCAGTTCTGCATAACGCTCGGCTGGATTTTTGCCGGTCACGGCGAGGATTTCAGCGGCCAGCAGCCCGAGAATAAAACCGTCTTTGTCCGTGCACCAAGTTGTACCGTTACGTCGAAGGAAGGCGGCGCCGGCGCTTTCTTCACCGCCAAAGGCCAGGCTGGCTTCACTCAAGCCACTGACAAACCACTTGAAACCAACCGGCACTTCACAAAGCTGGCGCCCGTGTGAGGCAACAATCTTGTCTATCATGCCACTGGAAACCAAGGTCTTGCCTATTTGCAGCGTCTGTGGCCAATCGGGTCTGTGTTCCAGCAGGTAATCTATCGCCACTGCCAAAAAGTGGTTGGGGTCCATCAACCCTGTCTCTGGGCAGACTATCCCGTGTCTGTCGTAGTCAGGATCGTTGCCAAGACAGATATCAAACTCATCCATGTGCTTAAGCAAGCCTGCCATGGCAAAAGGTGACGAGCAGTCCATACGGATCTTGCCGTCTTTATCCAGTGGCATAAAGCCGAAACTGGGATCGACCCGATCGTTGACCACTGTGATATTCAGCCCATAACGGTCGGCAATATGTGACCAATAATGGATGCCTGAGCCGCCCAGGGGGTCGACACCTATGCGAATGCCGGCATCTTTGATGGCTTGCATATTTATTACAGAGGCGAGATCGGCAACATAGGGCTCAATAAGATCGGTCTCTTTGATGAGTCCGATACTGGCGGCTACGCCGTAGTTGAGTTTCCTGACCCCTTCCAGCTGTGCCTTGAGATAATCATTGGCTCGCTGCTCAATCCAGGCGGTAATCTCACCTTCAGCAGGCCCACCATGGGGCGGATTGTACTTAATTCCACCATCCTGCGGTGGATTGTGGGACGGGGTAATAATAATGCCATCACTGAGCTCGGCGGCATTTCGGTTTGCGCTAACTATGGCATGGGAGATAACAGGCGTTGGCGTAAAGCCCTGCCTCTCTTGCACCACCAACTTCACATTGTTGGCCAGCAAGACTTCAATGGCTGATATATAAGCAGCCTCGGACAAGGCATGAGTGTCCATGCCCAAATAAAGCGAACCTTCAATCCCCTGAGATTGGCGGTAATCTACCACTGCCTGGGTAATGGCCCAGATATGATTTTGATTGAAACTGCCATTGAAGGAGCAGCCCCTGTGCCCAGAGGTGCCAAAGCTCACTTTCTGGGCAGGGGCATCACAGTTGGGGACAATTCGATAATAATGGCTCATCAGCCGCGGAATATTAACCAGATCCTTCTGTATGGCCCTTTTACCGGCCCGCTCATGAATAGCCAAAATAGTACTCCTTGATGACAGATGTTGATAAACAGATTTACGCTTTAATCGGCAGCGCCAGATCGGCTATCACTTTGGCCTTGTCGCCGTCGCAGCCCATCTTTTCCAGTACTTCGGTCAATATGGTGTGCTTCTTGGCAGTGTTGTTATTGGTGGTTACCCAAAAGCCACTGCTGCCGACTTCTTTGGGGTTGGCCGATTTACTGGCCTTCAATAGCGCTTCCTTCGAGGTGGCAAAGTAAAGACGGTCGCGCCCTTGAACCTGCAGCACCTGCTCAAACCCTTTTGGGTCATGGTTATAGAGGCATTCGAGGGCAAACAAAAAACGGCCAACAGCCCCCTTTTGAGCTTCGATAGCCGCACTGCTGAATAGATTGTCAAAGTCCAGGGTTGACTCGGCCTCGGGTAATGTATTGGGACGATAACCCTGCTCCATGCTTGGCTGGCTGATGTCAGCCGGTGCCTTGGGTTCAACAGCCGTCGCATCCAAGCCCAGCAGTCGACGAAGAATGTCCGATGCACTTTCACCTATCCTTTCGGTTTTCCCGGCAATAAAGCGATACAGTTCCTCATCCACCTCAATATATTTCATGGCCCGATTCCTTTAGTTTCAACTTGTTCTATGTAGCCATCATGACATTGCCGTCACAGCGCCCGTGGTCGCGGCTACGAGATTTGGCTCAAAGTATGCCATAACTCGCCTGCGGGGGAAGGCTGAATCGCGCCAAAATGAGATAATTGGCTTACAAACCTAAGACTTGCACTGCAATTTGTTGAAAAAGCAATCAAAGCGATGTTTAATCCGCATCCATCCTTGTCAAATACCGGCCTTTGTCGCAGAATTTGCCCCCTGCTGAAATACCGGCAACAAACTCACTGTGAAGGGGGCTGTATGCACTTTATCTCGACCGGAAGCGGTAGTCCGGTATTGCTGATCCACGGCTTATTCGGTGATTTGGATAATCTTAAATCGCTCGGGACCCTGCTTGAGCAAAATCACCAAGTGATAAGAGTCGATTGCCCCAATCACGGCCAGAGCGAACATTGGCCGCAAATGGATTATCCAGGGCTTGCAAACGCGCTTGTGTCCCTGCTTGATAAACTGGCGATAGACAAGGTGCACCTGGTGGGCCATTCCATGGGCGGCAAGATTGCCATGGCAACGGCGCTGGCTTATCCGCAGCGGGTACAGTCTTTGACCGCCGCCGATATTGCGCCTGTGGCCTATTTGCCGAGACATGAAAAGGTGTTTGCCGGCCTAAGCAGTATGCCGCTGGATATTAAAGACAGACGTCAGGCGCTGGCACATCTTTTGAACCATGGCATCGACGAGGCGACGGCGCAGTTTCTGCTCAAGAGCTTACGCCGCACCGAATCCGGCTTTGAGTGGAAGATGAATTTACCGGGGCTGATTGACAGTTATCCGGCGATCATAGGTTGGCATAACGGCCCTGAGCGCTGCGACGGCCAACTGAGCTATCAAGCGCCCACCTTGATGATCCGCGGCAGTGAGTCAAATTATGTGACCGCCGCTTACAAAAAAGAGATTGTGACTCAGTTTCCTCAGGTCAAAGCCAAGACCCTTGAGGGGTGTGGACATTGGTTGCACGCCCAGAAACCGGCGATATTCAACCGTATAGTGTCCGACTTCATTGACAGTAACGATTAAAATCCAAGGTCAGGGCGTGGGTAAAGGCGGTAGCAGCCCCCGAACCAATATGCTATATTCGCGCCTCTTTTTGGCTAGGGAACACCGGGAGGCTGCAGCGTGTTGAACCAGTATATGCAACAGATAGAAGCCGTTGGACTGGATCTGTTTTTCGCAGCAATTTTCTTTTTTATCGGTATGGCCATCAGGGATGTACTCAATCAGGGTAACGTGCCTAAGTTTGGTCGCTTTATTGTTTGGTTGGTACTCTTCCTTGGTTGTGCAGGCTTTGTCGTCAAGGGGATAATTCAAATGACCTGGGAAGGCTCAGGTATAGGTTAAACATCAGATTTCAAATGGCAAAAGAAGCAACAGATAGAACAACCATAGACCTTTTTGCCACTGAAAAGCGCCGCGGACGGCCTAGAAGCAACCCTCTGCCCCGCGAGCAGCAGCTCAAGGTGAATAAACGTAACCAGATCATGCGGGATCGGGCGAAAGGTCTGAAACGAATAGAGTTAAAAGTGTCACAAGATTTATATGACGCCTTGAATGAGAAGGCTTTGGCCAGTAACATCAGCCGCAGCCAGTTAATAGAATTGATCCTTCAGGAGCAGCTAGGTTAGCCCCTGTCAGGAAAGATCGAAGTAGATAGCGAACTAGACATTAAAGGAAAGACAATGGCAACTGTAGGTCTTTTTTTCGGTAGCGATACAGGTAACACCGAAGCTGTAGCCAAGATGATCCAGAAGAAACTGGGCAAGAAGATGGTTGAGGTGAAAGATATCGCCAAGAGCACCAAAGAGCAGATCGCCGAATACGACCTGCTGATCTTCGGGATCCCAACCTGGTACTATGGTGAAGCTCAATGTGACTGGGATGACTTCTTCCCAGAGCTGGAGCAGATTGATTTTACCGATAAGCTGGTAGCCATTTTCGGTTGCGGCGATCAGGAAGACTATGCCGAGTACTTCCTTGATGCCATGGGCATGATCCGCGATATCGTTGAAGAGCGCGGCGCAATAGTCATTGGCCACTGGCCGACTGACAGCTATAACTTCGAAGCCTCTAAAGGGCTGGTTGACGACAAGCACTTTGTTGGTCTGGGTATAGATGAAGACCGCCAGCCTGAATTGACCGAAGAGCGTGTCGACGCCTGGGTTAAACAGATTTACGAAGAGATGTGCCTGGCCGAGCTGGAAGACTGATATTCGCTCCCCGGTATGTCTCCGGCGGCCTATATGGCCGCCTTTTTATTGGCTATTACTCAGGAAAATAAAAACAAGATGCAAGCCGACAATCTGCGTCATTGGGATATCTTCTGTACTGTGGTGGACAACTATGGCGACATAGGCGTTACCTGGCGCCTGGCGCGGCAGCTGGCCGGCGAATACGGTATTGAGGTACGCTTGTGGGTCGATGATCTCAACAGCTTCGCGCACATTTTACCTGAGCTAAACCCGGCCCTTGTCAGTCAACACTTTGGTGGTGTTGAAGTCATCCACTGGCGCGCTCCCCTCCCCCTGACCTGGCAACCGGGCGAAGTTTTGATAGAAGCCTTTGCCTGCGACTTACCCTCGGAGGTGCTTACAAGCCTGCCAGAGCTCGCCAAGGCGCCCAAATGGATAAACCTGGATTATCTCAGCGCCGAGAGCTGGATAGATGATTGCCACGGCCTCAGCTCACCGGCACTCAAAGGAGTCAAAAAGACCTTTTTCTTCCCGGGCTTTACCCCAAAGTCAGGTGGACTCATCTGCGAGCAATCCCTATTTAGCGAGCGTGATGCCTGGCAAGCAACGCCTGAGCACGCTTTGGCCCACTTTGCAAAAATGGGGCTGAGTGATATTAGCACTGATGATTACCTCATCAGCCTGTTCAGCTACGAGACCCAAGCCTTGCATGCGCTGCTTAAGCTTTGGCAACAGAGTGAGCGGCGGGTACAATTGTTAGTCCCCAAGGGACGCAGCTTAGGCTGTATCGCGCCTTTGCTTGAGCAATTTAACCAAGACTCCGGACCCAAGGTCGACTGGCAAGATCCCGCCAGTTGGCAAGCCGGTCAAAGTTTCAGCCGCGGCGCACTCAAGGTGCAAGTCCTGCCGATGACAGATCAAAACGGCTATGATCGCCTGTTGTGGAGCTGTGATTTCAACATAGTTCGCGGCGAAGATTCCTTTTTACGAGCACAGTGGGCCGGCAAACCTTTTATCTGGCACATCTATCAGCAGGAAGAGCAAGCTCATCTGCTAAAATTGGATGCTTTTATGGCACGATACTGCGATAATCTGCCTCCCCTTGCCGCCCAAACCTGGCGAACGCTGAATACCGCGTTCAACTGCGGCCAGGGAGATCAAGCCAGCCAAAGCTGGCTGGCACTGAATTCTGCCATGCCGACATTGATACAACACGCAAAAAAATGGCCGGCTGAAGCAATAAATGAAGCAGATCTGGCAAACAGGCTAGTGCTAATGGCCAAAACCGGCTAAGATTCTGCGCTGAATTGAAAAACCGTTTATATAGGAACATACGTAATGAAGACTGCTCAGGAAGTCCGCGCAGGTAACGTTATCATGGTTGACGGCAACCCTATGGTTGTACTCAAGACCGAGTTCAACAAATCCGGCCGTAACGCTGCTGTGGTAAAGATGAAGCTGAAGAACCTGCTGCAAGGTTCCGGTACTGAAACTGTATTCAAGGCTGACGACAAGCTGGAAGATATTCAGCTCGAGCGTCTGGAATGCACCTACTCTTACTTTGCTGATCCTATGTATGTCTTTATGGACTCAGACTTCAACCAGTATGACGTTGAAGCCGAAAACATGGGTGATGCCATTAACTACATAGTTGATGGAATGGAAGAGATCTGTCAGGTCACTTTCTACGAAGGCAAAGCTATCTCTGTAGAACTGCCTACTACTATCATTCGCGAAGTAGGTTACACTGAACCTGCCGCCCGTGGTGATACCTCTGGTAAGGTAATGAAGCCAGCCTCTATCGTAGGTACAGATCTGAAGCTGATGGTTGCCGACTTCGTTAAAGAAGGCGACAAGATCGAAATCGACACCCGCACCGGTGAGTTCAAGAAGCGCGTTTAATTAGAGCGCCCTCCTTTGTAAAAGCCAGCATCATTGCTGGCTTTTTTGTATTTGAGTTATTTCTCGCTTCACCTGGAGTAGCTCAATTATCCGGGTTACGCTGAGCCAGTACGCGCTCAACTGTATCGACTATGGTTTGAGTCTGACTGTCGATTTCAATATTCAGCCAGTCCCCTTCCCGATAATCCTCTAGATTGGTCAATCTGAGAGTCTCAGGAATAAGATGCAGCATAAAGCGGTTACCTTTGACCTTGCCGATTGTGAGACTACAACCATTGATACCGATAAAACCTTTGTAGAAGATGTATTTCAACCAGGCTTCAGCCACTTCCAATTGCATATTGTAATGGCTGTCACTGACGTCCAGTTGCACCAACTGCGCTTGGGTATGTACATGGCCGGAGAGAATATGGCCCCCCAGCTCGGCGCCAAATTTGAGTGACCTCTCTATATTAACCTTGTCACCCACCTTAAGGCCGACAAGATTAGTCACTGCCAGAGTCTCTTCCATTACGTCGAAAAACGCCCTATCATCAGCAAGCTGGGTTACCGTCAGACAAACGCCGTTATTGGCGACACTCGCTCCTATTTCCAATCCCTCACGCAAGGCAGGAGGCAGAGCGACTTCGAGGGTATTTAACCCCGGCTTTTTCTCGATCGCCAGGATTTCACACTTGGCTTGAACAATACCTGTAAACATTTTCTCACTCGCTTAGTTGTTAGGGCTGCTTTCATGAATCACACCGGCTTTCAGGCCAAACGCTTAGTTCAACTGGCTTTGCCTGTGCTTATTGCACAGCTTACCCAGACAATGATGGGGTTTATTGATACCCTGATGGCCGGCAGAGTCAGTGCTGTCGACATGGCAGCCGTCGCTGTCGGAACCAGTCTCTGGCTACCGGCCATTCTGTTCGTTCAAGGCCTGTTACTGGCATTTACTCCCATGTTCGCCCATCATCATGGTGCAAATAACCAAAAGGCGATTCAGCCACTTGCCTTTCAGGCTGCCTATATTGCCATAACAGGTGCCTTGGGTGTGATGCTGTTTCTGGCATCTGCGCCACATATTTTAGATTGGATGGAACTGGAGCCCGAACTCAAGCGCCTGACCATAGGTTATCTTGACGGCATTCTCTGGGGCGCGCCGGCCTTTGTGCTCTATCAAGTACTCAGGGGCTGCAGCGAAGGGATTTCCTATACCCTGCCGACCATGGTCATCGGCTTTGTCGGTCTGGCGGTGAATATCCCCGCCAACTATATCTTTATCAATGGTCACTTCGGCATGCCCGCCATGGGCGGCGCCGGCTGTGGTGTCGCTACCGCTTTGGTATTTTGGGCTATGTTGTTTGCCATGGCCATCTATATGCAGTGGCATAAACGCTTTGCCGAACTGGCGCCTTTCAAGGCATTTCATAAGCCTCATTTACACACCATTGTTGAGATGACCAAGCTGGGCATGCCTATTGCCATGGCGCTATTCTTTGAGGTCAGCCTCTTTGCGGTGATAGCCCTCTTATTGGCGCCTCTCGGTGCCACTGTCGTGGCCGGGCACCAAATTGCACTGAACTTCTCCTCGATTGTGTTTATGTTGCCACTCTCCATTGGGATTGCCGTTTCAATTCGGGTCGGTTATTACCTTGGGCGTGGTCAGAGCGAGGTATCGGCACTGGTGACCAAGGTGGGATTATCCATTGCCTTCTCTCTGGCCATGCTCACTGCGGTGGCAACTGTGGTATTCAGGTATGAGATAGCCCTGCTCTATAACGACAACCCCGAAGTGGTTACTCTGGCAGGCAGCCTGATGCTGATGGCTGCCCTGTATCAACTATCCGATTCAATTCAGGTGGTTGCCGCCGGAGCCCTGCGCGGCTACAAGGATACCCGCAGCGCCTTTTTCATCACCTTGTTTGCCTATTGGGCAGTAGGTATGACCCTGGGTTATGTATTGGCGTATACCGATTTTCTGGTGCCCGCTATGGGGGCACACGGATTTTGGATTGGGCTTATCGCCGGTTTAACCGTAGCGGCTATACTCTTTGCCATTCGCTTGAGATATATACAGAAAAGCGGCAAGCAGTTTGACGTCATCTCAGATGAGGCGACGAATTAAACCAAATACGATCAAAGCCTCGGCAAGTTGTGCAGCAATTCGCCACTCGACAAAAAAATCTGTTTTTTTACTTGCAACTAGCGGCTGCTCGCCCTTAATATAGCGCTCGTTCGAGGGCGACAGCCTGAAAAACACAGTACACCCGTAGCTCAGCTGGTTAGAGCACTACCTTGACATGGTAGGGGTCGGTGGTTCGAGTCCACTCGGGTGTACCAAAATTTGCAATACACCCGTAGCTCAGCTGGTTAGAGCACTACCTTGACATGGTAGGGGTCGGTGGTTCGAGTCCACTCGGGTGTACCAAATCAACCTGCTTAAAGCAGGTTTTTTTATGCCTGAAATTCCCCTTTCCCGCATTCAAATTTGCGTTTCCTCTTGCTCTTGTCTTTTCATTCACGAAAAAAGAGTAAGCACCTCTACTGAATGGTATTTTTTGTAAATCAAGCCCTACTTTTTGCATATTGCTTACTTGCTCAGGCCATGGAATCATGGGGTATAGACCAAAGTCCTTTGTCGACAGGGAAATCCATGAGCCAACGTACTCTGCACACGCTGTTCAAACCCGGTTCCATCGCCGTCATAGGTGCATCCAATCGCGACAAACGAGCAGGCAATGTAGTAATGAAAAACCTGCTTTCGGGCGGCTTTGCCGGGCCGATTATGCCGGTCACTCCCAAATACCATGCAGTGATGGGCGTGCTGGCCTACCCCAATATCGAATCTTTACCGATCAAACCTGATCTGGCCATCATCTGTACCCGTGCCTCCAGCGTGCCGGCAATAGTGGAAACTCTGGCCCAATTTGGCTGCAAAGTGGCTATCATCATGGCTTCAGGCATGGCAGATGAATTAAACGACCAAGGCGAAAACCTGCTTGAACTAACCCAAGGTAACGCCAGACGTTACGGCATGCGGCTCCTCGGTCCCAACAGTTTGGGAATGATGTTGCCACCTTTGGGCCTCAATGCCAGTTTGGCCCATGCAGTCGCGCTGCCCGGCAAGATAGCTTTTGTATCCCAATCAGCAGCCATCTGCACTACAGTGCTCGACTGGGCCAACAACAAAGGGATCGGTTTCTCTTCCTTTATTTCGCTTGGCGATGCCACCGACATAGACTTCGATGAATTGCTGGATTTTCTTGGTCGCGATTCCCGTACCAGCGCCATCATGCTCTATATAGATTCGGTCAATGAGAAGCGTCACTTCCTGTCAGCAGCCAGAGCCGCAGCCCGCCATAAACCTATACTGGTGATCAAATCAGGTCGCAGCGCCGAGGGCGGTAACGCTGCCAAACTGCACACCGGAGGTATAGCTGGTAATGACGCCGTCTACGAGGCCGCCTTTCGCCGTGCCGGTATGCTGCGGGTCACCGACTTGGTTGAATTGTTTGCCGCACTCGAGAGCCTAGCTCACCTCAACCCACTCAATGGTGAGCGTCTGTGTATTCTTTCCAACGGTGGCGGCCCGGCCGTGCTGGCGGTGGATGAACTGGTACTCAAAGGTGGCAAGTTGGCACAATTGTCCGAAGCCACCCTGGAGAAACTCTCTCAGTTATTGCCCTCTACCTGGTCCGGGCAAAACCCGGTGGACATTATAGGCGATGCCGGCGCCGAGCGTTACAGCCAGGCACTGTCGGTATTAATGGACAGCGATGAGCTGGACGCCATCTTGGTACTGCACTCCCCTTCGGCCCTTGGCGAAAGCGTCACCATAGCCGATGCCTTGATTGAAACTGTCAAACAGCACCCGAAACGTAATCGGGTAAGCATCTTAACCAACTGGAGCGGGGAAGATGCCGCTTACCGGGCTCGAAAGCACTTTTCCAAGGCGGGGATCCCAACTTACCGTACACCCGAGGGCGCCGTGCGCGCCTTTATGCATATGGTTGAGTATCGCCGCAACCAAAAACTGCTGCAGGAAGTACCACAATCGATACCGGATTCAATTCCCACGGATAGCGCTACCGCCAGAAGTTTGCTGCAGCAAGCCATTGCCAAAGGCAAACGAGTACTGGAAACTCATGATGCCCGCAACATACTCAACGCCTATGGCTTGGATACTATAGATACTTGGTATGCCAAAGATGCCGCCGAGGCTGTCGCTATTGCCGATAAGGCAGGCTACCCTGTGGCATTAAAAGTGCAATCACCGGATATTTTGCATAAATCAGACGTTCACGGGGTGATGCTGAATCTGACATCGGCAAATGAGGTCAATCAGGCCGCAGCAGCCATTGTCGAGCGGGTCCACACAGCTAACCCAGCCGCTTCGGTCGAGGGCATGATAGTGCAAAAAATGGCGCTTACCGCCGGCGCACAAGAGCTCAGAGTTGCGGTAATAAGCGATCCTGTATTTGGCCCAGCCATCATGCTCGGTGAAGGTGGCTCCGAATGGGAACCCACCCGGGATGCTGCAGTCGCTTTGCCGCCACTGAATATGGCACTGGCACGTTATATGGTGATCCAGGCACTCAAGACCCAAAAGATCCGCGATCGCCACTTGCCCCAAGGCTTGGATATGCGCGCCCTATGCCAGATGTTGACTCAAATCTCGCAGCTCATTATCGATTGCCCCGAAATCGAAAGTTTGGATCTCAATCCTGTATTGGCGGCGGGCGATAAAATTACCCTCTTGGATGTCAATCTGCGTCTGAATCCGGAAGTCACGGATAATGCCGGCCGACTGGCCATTTTACCCTACCCCAAAGAGCTGGAAGAAAAAGCCAAACTGCGTAATGGCCTTGAGGTGATGTTGCGGCCGATACTACCGGAAGATGAACCCAAACATCTGGACTTTGACAACTCGCTTACGGATGAAGACAGATACAAGCGCTATTTTGGAGTACGCTCGCGTATGACTCACGAAGAGATGGCGGTATTGACCCAGATAGATTACGCCCGTGAAATGGCGTTTATCGCCACCATAAGAGATGAAAATGGTGAAGAGGAAACCTTGGGCGCAGTGCGAGCCTCTATCGATCCGGACAACACTGAGGCGGAATTTGCCATGGCAGTTCGCAGTTCTCATCAGGGTATTGGCATAGGCAAGTTGCTGCTGGAGAAGCTAATCAACTACTACCGCACCACGGGCACTCAGGTGTTAACCGGCTTCACCATGTTTGAAAACCGCAATATGGCCAGCCTCGCCAAGAGTCTTGGCTTTACTGTCACCTTTGATATGGAAGAACACCTGATCAAGATGCATATGGAGCTGCCGGGCAAGGAGCCATAGACTCCCCTTATTTAACACCTAAAAACCAATAACCCGGCCAACGCCGGGTTATTGATCATTTGAGCAGACAGTCTCAGCGACGACACAGGGCGATTAAATCCAATTCAGGCAGGTACACCTTGCTGCTGACATCGAATAGCCCTAACAGTGTATCGAACAGGTTGTCGTGGGAAACACGCTTCACCGCAGCTTCCCTTGCCAGGCAGTCATCATTCAGCCCAAGTTGTTGCTTGAACTGATTGGAAAACCAAGCCATCCAAGGCACCCGTGTTTGTTCACTCGGCGCTATGGCATAGGGAGAGCCGTGTAGATACATGCCCTTCTCCCCCAAGGATTCACCGTGATCAGACAGATACATCATGGCGGTATCATAGTCGCCACTGCGGCCCTTTAGCTGCTCGACCACCTGAGAGACGATATAGTCGGTATACAGAATCGTGTTGTCATAGGTATTGGTGAGCTGCTCGCGGCTGCAGTTTTGAATGTCACTGCGCTGGCAATCCGGGGTAAAACGGCGATATTGTTCCGGATAGCGCAGATAATAGGTAGGTCCGTGACTGCCGATGATATGCAACACTATCAAGCGATCCTGACCATTGTTCGGCTGCAACAAGGCTTGTTTGAGTTCATCAAGCAGTACCTGATCCTGACAAAACTGACCGTCGCATAGCTTAGGGTCGGCATTCAGCGCTATCAGCTTGTTTTCCACCCTGTCACACACGCCTTTACAGCCACTGTCGTTATCAAACCACTGCACTTTCACACCGGCGTAGTTGAGCACATCCACAACGGTATCCTGAGCCTTGGCAGCTCGGGAGTGATAATCTTCCCGGCTCATTCGGGAAAACATACAGGGCAAAGACACCGCCGTGGCCGTGCCACAGGAGCTGACATCGCCGAAGATCAGCGGTGAAATCGCCTTGGTGTAGACATTGGTTGTCCTGTCATAACCATAGTATTGATAATTTTGCGCCCTGGCGGTTTCACCGACCACCAGTACCATCAGTCTGGGTTTGGTTGCACCGGCTGATTTTACCTGCTTGGCATCTGTACCCAATTTTTGATATTCGAGCGGCTTTTCCAGGTAGTGCTGATTGATGTATTTGACCGCCGAACCGACAAAATAAGTCGGCACTATGTAACGTTTAATTTCATCATGATTGCGGCCAAAAGCCAGATAGTTCTGCATATAGAAAAAGCCAATCACCACTATGATGAGCACATTCGCTACTATGTATAGCGCCTTGTACGCCAGTTCCTTGCCTATGGGCTTATAGTCAACCTGAATACGATACAAAAGCAGCGCAGGCAGAGCCCCGGTCAACAGCAGGTTTAATATTGATGCCCAGTTCACATAAGTCATGGCTTCTGCGCTGTTGGTTTGAAAAGTGTTTTCAATCATGCCGGTATCGAATACTACGCCATATTTGAACGCGGCAAAAAATACCCCAGATGAACACAGCAGCAACACAATAAAGAAAGGTTTGAGAATATATTTAAAACTGAACAGGGAAAACAGTATCCCCAAAGCTGAGATCAAGAAGATGGGAATGGTCGCCACAAACAAAGGGTCCACATGCGCTTGGTTCTCGAGTCCCTGTTTGACTATAGTAAAAAAAGGCACATTGAACACGGCCACAAAAAACAGTGCCAGTAAAAAGGTCAGGCGATTGACGGAGATGGGATTCAACACACTCATTCCTAAATGACGGTTAAAATTGATGCAAGGCTCAGAAATTTTAACTATTGGTTAACTAAATATTAATATAACAATTTTATCTTAAGGTTCCCTTATCGGTTCCTACATCGCTCATGGGGCCGAATTAAGCTTTCAGACTCTGTGCCAATGGGAAAGTTCGCGATGCACCATACGCTAAAACTGCGGTATAAAAGGTTAAAAGAGTCGCTTGATAACTCAAGAGCCGCTTTGCATGCAAATGTCCCGCAATTGTAAGTTGTGCAAGCTTGATGAGTGTTCGGCGATTATTAATATTCTAGAAAAAGAAAGCGCCCAGAGAAGGCGCTTTGTGGTTTTATATCAGGGTAAACAGTCGCAATTAAAATTCGCTGTTGAGCCGCTTGAAGAACCCAAGCAGTTGCTCCAGCTCGGCGTCACTGAATTTCGCTGTCATCTCACGGGTTAATTGCAGATGCAAGGCATCATGCTCCTTAAACATCAGCTCGCCTTTTTCGGTTAAAGATACCTGAATGGCGCGTCTGTCATTTTCCAGTGATTGACGCTCGGCCAGGCCCGCCTTGACCAAACGTTCAACCTGCACGGTCAAGGTGCCTGTGGTAATACCGAGCTTTTCCGCCAGTTCCTTCATCTTCATAGGGCCGTGAGCGCCCAGGATCTCCACAGTGTGGATCTGCGCCAATGAAGCGCCTTGATCTCTGACTACGCTCTGCTCCCAAGAGGATAGACGCTCATAAAACTCTATGATGGCGTGGTTGATTGACTGTTGCAGCGAATCCTGCCGCTGTTGCTGTTTCATCTATTTTTGCACCTTAATGATGATGGTGATGATGTCCTGTCTCTGTGTGGCTCGCTTGCTCACGCTCATTGGCTCTCGGCGTTGCCGCCTTCTTGCAGTCGGCACACTGATTAACTTCAATGGTCAGGTGATCTATGCGGTTAAAGTCCGCCAGCAACTCATGATAATAGTCGGTACTGTGGGGAGCATGGCTCACCAAAGAGATCATGGCTGCGTGATGATCGGCACTGACCGGCCACACATGGATATCGGTTACCTTGTGATCTTTTTCGGCTTCTATCCGTTCCACCAGCTTGCGACTGAACTCGGCTTCAACACCTGCATCGAGCAACACGGGACTGGTCTGACTGATAAGTCCCCAAGCCCAGCGACTGATGATAACAGCTCCGACAATTC
This sequence comes from Shewanella sp. MSW, assembly GCF_007636515.1. Lineage (NCBI taxonomy): Bacteria > Pseudomonadati > Pseudomonadota > Gammaproteobacteria > Alteromonadales > Shewanellaceae > Shewanella > Shewanella sp. MSW. The sequence continues at coordinate 13,431 of NZ_LVDR01000007.1, read as the reverse complement.
CCATCACGGGATCGAGCCAATTCAAACCAAAATATTTACCGGCCAACAGCGCGCCAATTGCCAATAAGGAAGTCAAGGCATCAGCCAATACATGGAAATAGGCCGCACGCAAATTATGATCTTTGTGTCCGTGGGAATCCCCACTGTCATGGTTGTGGTTGTGGTTGTGGTTATGGTTGTGGTTATGGGCGTGATTATGTCCATGGTTGTGCCCATGACTGTGGCTGTGGCCATGATCGTGACCGTGGTGATCCTTGAGCAAAAACACACTGACGATGTTGACAGTTAAACCTATGATGGCCACCAAAATCGCCTGGTCAAAATGAATATCTTCCGGATACAGGAGTCTGGAGCCGGATTCTATCAGCATTAACAATGCCACTAACCCCAGAGCTATAGCACTGGTAAAACCGCCGAGCACACTGACTTTACCAGTACCGAAGGCAAACCTGGGGTTGTTGGCGTGTTTCCTGGCGTAAGAGTAAGCAAACAGCGTCAGCATAAATGCCGCAGCATGAGTTCCCATATGCCAGCCATCAGCCAGTAGCGCCATAGAACCATATATGGTACCGGCAACAATCTCGGCCACCATGGTGACCACAGTCAGCAAGAGCACCCATTTGGTACTCTTCTCTCCCTGCTCATTATGGTGGGTAAAATTATGCTTATGCTGCCAGCGCGTGGTGGTGTGAAACTCTGAACTCATAGTAAGCCACTCTTATATTTTGATATTCAAACTATTTGACGAGCAAAGCATCCCCCTTTCCTTTCACAATTTCAAGTCTTGAGATTGAAAAAGTCACAAACAACACCAGAGAATTAACAATTTAATTCTCAAAATGGGGGCTATGTCTTATTTGTGTCACTTTAGCGTTATCTGGCTGTCATATGGCGTCATTAGTCTTTGCGTCGCATTTGCAATTCCTATAATGAGATAGAAGATCACGGAGTGAAATCTTATGAGCAAGGCGACTTTCGATCCGACGCAGTTTAATAAAAGTCAGAACGAACCTTTTGCCCAGGTGTTGGATAAGCACCTTTCCCGGCGCAATTTTGTAAAAAGTGGCTTGGGCGTCAGTGCCTTGACTGCATTTGGCGGCTTCGGCCTCGCCGGTTGCGGTTCAGATAACAATAACACCTCTGGCACACCGGATCCTGTGCCCCCTACTCAGGTTCCACCCAGTCAATCCAGCGTGACACTGGGATTTGAGTCAGTTGCCGGTTCTCGCCTTGATGCTGTGGTTATTCCACAAGGTTACCAGGCTCAGGTTCTGGCTCCCTGGGGGACTCCGCTGAATAGTAAAGCCGCCGAATGGCAGGCTGATGGCAGTAATACCGCCCAGGATCAGGCCAACTCCGTAGGTCAAAACCACGACGGTATGCATTTCTTCCCACTCAATGAAGCCGGAACCGATGGCCTCTTGTGTATCAACCATGAATATATTGAGCCAGATGCCCTGCACCCCAACGGTCCAACTGTGGATGCCAATACCGGTTTGAGAACCTTGGTCGATGAAGTCCGCAAAGAGATCAATGCTCACGGCATGACAGTGGTGCGTATCAAACTTGACGGCAGCAACTGGGAAGTGGTCAAAGATGACAAGCATAATCGCCGCTTCACCGGTGCTTCCACCATGGATCTCAGCGGCCCGGTAGCCTATACCGACAAAGTCGTTACCGCCTTCTCCCCCGATGGCAGCCAGACCCGAGGCACTTTGAACAACTGTGGTAACGGTTATACCCCTTGGGGCACTTACCTCACCTGTGAGGAAAACTGGCCCGGCTACTTCGTCAACAAGGGAGAAATGACCTCAGCACAACGCCGTATCGGTGTCAGCAAAAAATCTACCCGTTATGGCTGGGCCGATCTGGCCGGTCATGCCGAAGAGCGCCTGGATGAATTTGCCCGTTTCGATGTCACTCCCAAGGCCAGTGATGCCATATACGACTATCGCAATGAAGACAACGGCTATGGATATATCGTCGAAGTCGACCCTTACAACCCTAATTCCCGCGCAGTTAAACGAACCGCGCTGGGGCGTTTCCGTCATGAAGGCTGCGCTTTTGGCAAGCTGGCCGAAGGTAAACCACTGGTATTCTACTCAGGCCATGACTCGCGCTTTGAATATATGTACAAGTTTGTTTCAGCGGCGCTCTGGGACCCCAAGGATGCCGACAGCAGCAACCGCCTGGCAACAGGTGCCAAGTACATGGATGAAGGTACCCTGTATGTGGCCAAGTTTACCGAAGGTGGCGTAGGTGAATGGTTGCCGCTGACCCTGGATGCCATGACAAAGGACGGCAAGACCCTGGCCGATACATTTGCCAGCCAGGCCGATATCATCATCAACACCGCCGGTGCCGCCGATTTGGTTGGCGCGACGCCAATGGACAGACCCGAGTGGTGTGTAGTGGATCCTTTCACCGGCAGTGTCTATCTGACCCTGACCAACAACTCCAAGCGGACTGAAGCCAATGCCGCCAACCCAAGGCTGAAAAACAACTTTGGCCATATCATCCGTTGGGATGAAGGCGCCAGTGATACCGAGTTTAGCTGGGATATCTTCCTGTTCGGTTCTCCGGCCGACGGTGACGACGCCACCAACCTCTCCGGCCTGACTGAGCTTAACCAACTGGCCAGCCCGGACGGCCTGGCGTTCGATGCCCGCGGTATTCTGTGGATCCAGACAGATAATGGCGCCAAAGAGGTGACTGAGCACACCAACGACCAGATGCTGGCAATAGTGCCATCCAAGATGGTCGATGGCGACGGCAAGCCTTTGACTGTTACCGCCGATAATCAAACCGAGCTGAAGCGCTTCTTCGTCGGCCCCAACGGTTGCGAAGTCACAGGCTTTGCCATCTCGCCGGACTACACTTCGGTATTTGCCAATATCCAGCACCCGGGGAATTGGCCGGTCTCTGCCAATGCCGCCGAGGAAACACCCATAGGCACCAGCATTCGCCCAAGGGCAGCGACCGTGGTGCTGCGCAAAGTCGATGGTGGTGAAGTCGGCATTTAAATAATCCGCAGCGTTCAAACGAACCGCCCTAAACTGACAACGCCCGCCAGGCTGAGCCTGGCGGGCGTTTTAACTCTCAATTACCTGAACCTAAAACAGATACATAACGGGTACTATTTTGATTTGTATGGCAATACAAAATTATTTATGATTTTTTTGAAAATAAATAACCCTTTCTCAGCAGCTGGCCGTTTAACACTACAGAAGCGCAATCATACACAGCGCCAATCCAATAATTGATTTTCGCCCATAGCGGGCCCATAAGGAGAAAACCTATGCTTAAGTCCGGCAAACTGAAACTGGCACTTATCGCTTCCGCTTTGTTATCTGCCCAGGTTTTGGCAGTCAGCCCGCCGCATCCACAGGGGTACAACCAGAACATGATTACCGCAAACCAATTTGATGCCGACAACTATGAGCCACAGGATAGCAGCAAGATGTTCCCCGCCCCCAAAGAAGGCATGGTGCAACACATACTGACTCTGCCCCAATTGGAAAACGAAGATGACTACATGGTTGAAATTCAGGTGGGCCAAACCCAGATGGTTGACTGCAACAAGCACGGCCTGATGGGCGAGCTGAAGCAGATGGATCTCAAAGGTTGGGGTTACACCTATTGGGAGCTGGATGAAATTGGCCCGGGGCGCTCGACCATGATGGCCTGTTTCGATAAGGCCAAGCATCAGGAGTTTGTTCGCATTCCGGGTGAATACAAACTGAGATATAACAGCAAGTTGCCTATGGTTATCTATCTGCCTGAAAATGCCGAGCTGCGCTACCGGGTGTGGCGCGCCGACACTGTGTTCAACTATTCCAAGTAACGCGGCGACTTACCCTCTCTGACTGAACCAATAAAGCTGCAATAGACCTTTTCCCGGCCGGTTGCAGCTTTTTTGCTTTATTCTCGATTGCAGAACCTTATAATCGCTGCAGTTTTCCTTTAGAGCCTTTTTTCGGATGAAACTCAGCTTTGTACTCGTCTCCCCTGCTCGCGCCGCCAATGTTGGCGCCGCAGCCCGCGCCATCAAGACCCAAGGGTTCAGTGAACTCATCGTGGTGAATTCCCAAGCTCATCTGGAAGAGGAAGCGGCCTGGGTCGCCTGCGGCGCCGAGGACATACTAACCAACATCCGTGAAGTGGCCAGCCTGGAGGAGCTCAGAGAAGAGTTTGAGCTTATGGTGGCCACCACAGCAAGAGAACGTGGCAGCCCAAGACACTATTTAAGCCCGGCAGAACTCGGCGAGCAACTGAGTATCCAGCAGGAACAGGTGCAACACGCCGCCATCGTCTTTGGCTGTGAGGCCAGTGGCCTGAGTAACGCCGACTTGGCGATTTGTGACTTACTCAGCTACGTACCACTGGCCACCGAATACCCTTCCCTCAATCTGGCGCAAGCCGTGATGGTCTACTCCTACGCTCTGGGTCAGGCTTTGACCTGTGCCGATGGCCGCCTGGGGCTGAAAGATGCTCAATCGCCGTTGCCGCAACTCAGTGCCCTCAAACAAAAGGCCGCCACTTTGCTGGAGAGGGTCGGTGCCGCCGATGATGCCAAGTTAAGCCTGTGGTTGAATGAAAGCCTCTCTCGCTTAAGTGACAGAGACGCCAAAATGACCCACCAACTGCTGGGCGATATCCTCAAGAAACTCAATTGAACCTACTGTGTTCCCTGGATTAACTCTTCGCCGGTGCGCCGCCACGCAGGGCGCGGTAGAGGGCTATCATAGCCAGCAACTTATCGCGTTTTGACTCGCTCAACGACAGCTCGGCGCTGAAACGTTGGCGCTGGGCATCCATCAAGTCAAGCGAAGTTGCGACGCCGTTCTGGTATCTGAGCCGCGCCAGGCGCACGTATTCAGAGGCTGCATCAAGCAAGCGTTGTTGCTCTATCAGAGCCTGCTGCGTTCTCTGATAATCATTCATCGCATTGCGCACTTCCATATAGGCGTTCAATACCGTGCTGCGATAAGCAAGCATGGCCTGCAGCTGCGCCTCGTTGGCTATCTCATATTCGGCACTTATCTTGCCGGCATTGAAAATCGGCGCCGTGATCCCACCGAGCAGCGACCAGGTGAGTCCCTTGGAACTGAAAAGGTTATCCAGGCTATCGGATCCGCGGCCATATTCGGCGGTAATGGTAAACCCGGGGAAAAAGGCACTCTTGGCGACCCCGACCTCCGCCGTGGCCGCTACCAGGGCCAACTCGCTGGCGCGAACATCCGGGCGGCGCGACAGTAACTGTGAAGGCACCCCAACCGCCAGAGACTCGGGAAACTCGCTACTCACCAGTTTGGGAAGCTCTGGCAAGGGGTGATCGTAAGCTCCAAGTAAGATAAGCAACTGATTGCGCTTGGCCTTGCTGTCATATTCGAGCTGAGGCAAGGTCACCATGGCGGTTTGATATTCCACTTCAGCCTGGTGTACATCAAGACCCGAGATCATCCCGTTGGCCCGCCTGAGTTTAGCCAGTTTCAGTTCCTTGGCGCGGATCTCGGCCGTTTCCCGAGAGATCTTAAGTCTTTGCTCTATATCGGTCAGCTGATAAAAGGCAGTCGCGATATCACTGATAAGGCTGATTTTGGATGCCTCAAGCAGCTCTGCCTGCGACAGCGTATTGGCCAGTGCCGCCTCACTGGCCCGGCGGTTGGCGCCCCAAACATCCAGCTCCCATGAAGCGACCCCCTTGAGATTAACATCTGTCTCGGCACTGGGATCTTTATTGGTAATGGCGCTGCTTAGTGCCCGTTCGGCTTCAAACTCAAGCCCAAGCTCGGGCCACAGAGCCGCATCAACCACCCGCCCTTCGGCTCTGGCGGCTCGCAGTCTGCTTTGCATCATCGCCAGGTCGATATTGTTATTCAGCGCCTGACGAATAAGTACCTGCAACTCGGGATTGAGGAAAAACGTCTGCCACTCATCCTTAACGGCTTCATCGGACTCGACTTGCGGCAGCGCCTTATCAAACTGCGCCGGCATATTGAGCTCAGGGCGCTGATAATCCGGTCCCAGAGTGCAGCCCCAAAGGCCCAAGGAAAGTGTCAGGGCGAGCAGTACCGGTCTAGTGCGTTTACTAAGGACCGGTAGCTTAATCGGTTTCACCGGGCTCATGGTTAATACCCCTGTCTTCATACGCCTTCCTCCGTGGTCGACTTTTGGCTTGCCGAGTCACCCTTAACCTTGGTGCGAACCCAAGCGGCTGTGGTCACAAAGAACAGCGGCACCAGTACAATCCCTATGCTGGTAGCAAGCACCATGCCGCCAAGGATGGGAATAGATACAGAATGACGACTGACAGAGCCGGGTCCGGCGGACAAAACCAGCGGCAAGACACCGAGAATAAAGGCCATGGAGGTCATCAAAATCGGCCTGAAGCGCATTGCGGCGGCTTCCATTGCCGCCTCCAGCCGTGAACGGCCCTCTCGGTGCAGTTGGTTGGCGAACTCGACAATCAAAATCGAGTTTTTGGCCGCCATCCCGATAAGGGCAATGAAGGCAACCTGGAAGAAGAGATTACTCTGCATACCACTGAGCAGTGTTGCCAAAGAGGCTCCCAGCATGGCAATGGGCGCAATAAGCAGCACGGCGACAGGAATGGTCCAACTCTCGTACAACGCCGCCAAAAACAGGAACACGAACACCAAGGCCAGCGTAATGGCGATACTGGTCTGGTTGGCCGAGCGCACTTCCTGGAAGGTGAGCCCTGTCCATTCATACTTGAACTCGGGCGGTAACATGGGCTTAGCCACCCTATCGATGGCTTTTATCACATCACCGGTCGCATACCCGGGCGCCGGAGTGACATTGATGGACGCACTGGAGAACAGATTGTAATGGGTCACAGCCGCGGGCCCCACAGTATATTCATAGTCGGCCAAGACCCCTATCGGCACCATGGCACCATTGGATGACCGGACATAATAATCTTTGATCTGCTGGGGAAACTGACGATAACTGTCTTCGGCCTGTACTCTGACGCGGTATACCCGACCAAACAGATTGAAATCATTGACCGTGGCCGAATCGGTAAAGGTCTTGATGGTACTGTAGAGATCGGCCACATCTACCCCGATAGCCATCGCCTTGGCTTCATTGACCGAGAGGTACAGCTGTGGAATGGATCCCTGCAGCGACATGGCCGCTGCCGCAACCTCAGGTTGCTGCTTGAGCTGCTCCACCAATTCGTTGCTGGTTTCCATCAATCCTTTGAAGTTGGTTCCCGAAGTATCCTGCAGCACCATCTCCACCCCGGAGCCGTTACCCAGACCGGGCACGGCCGATGGCAGATAGAGGTTGAACTCAGCCTGCAATACCTGGCTGAGCTGATATTTAAGCTCTTTCATTACCTTCTGCACTGTGGCCTGATTTTGTTCCCGTTCGGCCCAGGGTTTGAGGATCACTTCAAACTGGCCGTTGGCTTGATTCGACCCAGAGCGGCGGTTTTCCCCGGCCAGGGTAAAAGACCAGGCGACGGCCGGATGGGCCAGCACATGGCGCTCGGCAATCTTGAGCACCTCTTGGGTGCGGTTGACCGTCGCCCCGGCAGGCAGCGTCATATCGATGAAGAAACGGCCCTGATCCTCATCCGGCATAAAGCTCGATGGCAAATGGCTCATGATGTACCAAACCGCCACCACCATGGCGCCAAACACCAGGTAACTGCGCCGCGCATGCTTGTTGGCTAAGCCTACCAGGGACACATATTTGTCGGTCAATTTGGAGAGACGGTTATTGAGCCAGAAGAAGAAACCGCTGTTGGCCGCATCGCCCGGCCGCAACAGCAAGGCGCAAAGTGCCGGGCTCAAGGTCAATGCCACCACAGTGGAGATCAGCACCGCCACAGCAATGGCGACAGCAAATTCACGGTACATAATGCCGGTGATCCCGGCAAGAAAAGACACAGGTACAAACACGGCGCACAGCACCAAACTGGTTGCTATCAAGGCACCGGATAACTCTTTCATGGCGCTGCGGGTGGCCGCCATCGGGCTCATGCCCTTTTCATTGATAAGTCGCTCGACGTTTTCCACCACCACAATCGCATCATCGACCACAATGCCAATGGCCAAAACCAGTGCCAGCAGGCTGACGGTATTAATGGTAAAACCGAAAGCCAGCATGGCGGCCAATGTCCCAATCAGGGAGACAGGTACCGCAATTGCCGGGATCAGGGTCGCCCGCCAATTCTGCAAGAACAGGTATACCACCAGCACCACCAACACCAGGGCTTCGATCAGGGTTTGCACCACCTCATCGATGGATTCTTCAATAAACACAGAAGCATCGTAAAACACCTGCCATTCCATACCGCTGGGAAACTTGGTCGCCAGCTCCGCCATGGTTTCCTTGACCTTACGGGTCACCTCAAGGGCGTTGGCACCGGGCAACAGATACACCTGCAAGATAGTGGCATTCTGGCCATTGAGTTGGGATTGCAAGGTATAAGCCGAGGAGCCGAGTTCCACCCTGGCAATATCACGCAGGCGAATGATGGATCCGTCCGGATTGGCGCGAACTATGATCTCTTCAAATTCCCTGACACTGGACAGCCGCCCACTGGCGGTTATCGGCAAGGTCTGGCTCAAGGCATCACTATTGGGTTGGGTACCCACAGTACCGGCCGGGGTTTCCTTGTTTTGTGCCTTGATGGCGTCAGTAACATCTGTCGTGGTCAGGCTATGACCCGCCATGGCATCCGGGCGCAGCCACACCCGCATGGCATAACTGCGGGAGCCGGTATTCCGGGTACGACCAACGCCGGGGATCCGTCTCAGTGCCGATTCGATATTAATGGAGGCGTAATTGGAGAGGTAAATTTCATCGAAACGAGGATCTTTGGAGGTCAATGCCAGCTTGAGCAGCTCCACCGAGGAATCCTTGGAGACAGAAACACCTTCGGTTTGCACATTGATTGGCAAATTACCCAGAGCCTGCTGAGTCGCGTTCTGCACATCCACTGCCGCCAGATCCGGGCTTGTGCCTACATCAAAAGTGATGGTGACATTGGTGCCGCCAGAATTGGTGCTCTTGGAGCTCATATAGATCATATTGGGCACACCATTGACCTCCTGCTCCAGCGGTGTTGCCACTGACTCTGCGGCGGTTGTGGAGGCGGCTCCCGGATAGGAAGCCGAGATACTCACCTGCGGCGGCGTGATATAGGGATATTGATCCACCGGCAGCTGGAACATGGCTATCAAGCCCAAGAGCACAATAACAATACTGATAACGGCCGAGAACACGGGTCGGCCAATAAAGAACTGAGCCATCTAGTTACGCTCCTGTTCTTTTGATTGCTGCTCCAGTGCCTCCTGCTTTTCCTGCTCGTCGAGACGCTTCTGATACTCTTTGGCATCAAGCGGCTCGGCCAGTTGGCCATGACGCACACGGTGCATGCCTTCGACTATCACACGTTCACCGGCGTTGAGACCACTCTTGACCACCACGCCCTCAGGCCCCTGATGCTCAATCACGATAAAGCGCCGCTCAACTTTATTGTCCGGCATCACCACCATCACATAAACGCCGCCCTGATCCACTTGGGTCGAACGCTGCGGTATCACTATGGCATTGTCTATCTCACTGAGTTTGATCCTGACATTGGTGTATTGACCCGGCAGCAACTCTTTGTCCGGATTGGGCAAAACCGCTCTCACCTCAAAAGTACCTGTACTGGGGTTAACCTGAGGATCGGTGAAACTGACGTTACCCAGATAGCGATATTCACTGTTGTCCGGCAGGGTGATACGTACAAATCCCTCTACCGCCTTGCCTTCAGTCTCGGCTTCCTGTTGCTGGTTGTAACTGGTCATGCGACGTCTGGCATTGAGGTAATCCAGCGCCGACATATTGAAATTGACATAAATGGGGTTCACCTGCTTCACCCGTGTCAGCAAGGATTGCCCCTGGCTACCGACCAAGGCGCCGATATCCACCTCGGAGCGACTGACTAAACCTGCGATCGGCGCCTTTATCTCGGTGTAACTAAGCTCCAGCAGCGCTTCTTCCAACTCGGCGTGGCCGGCGGCCAGAGCCGACTTGGCCTGAGCCAACGCCGACAGCGCATTGTCATAATCCAACTGACTGGCGGCATCCTGTTCATAGAGAGGTTTCAGACGCTTCACATCCCGCTGCGCCTTTTCCAGTATCGCCTGCTGTGACTCAACATTGGCCTTGAGTCGGTTAACCACTGCGTTATACGGCTTGTTATCTATCTTGTATAAGATATCGCCGGCATTGACAGCGCTGCCCTCGGTAAAGAGTCGCTCCTCGACAAAGCCATCGACTCGGGCCCTGACCTCCACATCCAACGAAGCTTTGGTGATACCGACATAATTACCGTAAACAGGCACAGTCGCCTGCTCAACCTCTTCCACCACCACCAGTTTGGGGGTGATGGTCACGGGTTCAGGTTCACAACCGAGCAATAAAAAACCACTGACAATGAGCAGTGGCAATAGTGGAGCAATCGAGTGATTGAAATAACCCTTACGGGCAAACACGGGTTTTAGTGCAGTAACAACTAAGGACATGGCAGCTTCCAACATTCAATGGGCGGTCCTGATGGCTCAACAACCCGGCGTTTGGCGCCAGATTGTTTTATTTCCCAGTGTAAGTGCTTGAAGCTACTTGTCAATTATCATCCCTGGTTAGGGACGATAAGTTATCTGTTCGGAATACAAATCGGCGACCTGGCGGGTAAACTGCTGTTTGAGTATTTGAATTTGTTCTGGCTTATTTTTTACCAAGCGACTGCGGGTTGCCAAACTGCTGCTGATAAAGAGCTTAAACCAGGTATCCAAGGCTTCGGCGCAGCCTTGTTCCCCTAAAGATTGCAGAGTTAATATCGCCACTTCGGCGGTGCCCATCTGAAAGTCGCGGCTGCCCTTTCTAAGCTGATAGCGAGCCAAGGTTTCAGCGCTGAATGACAGCATAGGTAATTGATGCAGATAACTACTCTTGCGAAACATCTTCACCGCCTCACGCCAACTGCCATCGAGCACAATAAACAGCGGCAGCTTGGCTTGCTCGGGCTCTCCCTGATTAGCGAGCACCTCACTCAAAGCCTCAGTCACCACCTCTTGCCCAGGTAAGGCATATTCCCCAGGAAACACCAGGTAGGGTTGATAATCCGGGTTTTCCAGCAAGGCCAAGAGTTGAGGGTCCGGCTGAGTTCGCGACCAGAGAAAGGCATGGGTATCCGGAATGAGGTCGGCTATCAAACGCCCACTGTTGCTGGGTTTCAATACCTCGGCATCATACATAACCAGCGCAAACGCCGCTTTGGAAGGCAACAGTCGCCTGTGCTCACAGGTACAAAAGCTCTGCTCCAACAGACAACGACCGCAGCGAACAAGATTCTTGCCCCTTGATGCATAAGGTTTGGTCGACAGCGACTGACGGTGTTCATAGAGGCGGTGAACCGCGTGAGGTTGAATTGACATGAATATCCCGAATGACAATGACTTAATAGCTAGTTTGTGCCACTGGATTAGGAGTGGTGTTGAGGCAGTGACAGCCGAACCTAATGGCCGGCGCAGTTTACTTTACTGCCGCATCCTGGTTGCAGCAAGCGCTTTAAGCTCACTCTTTCCCGGGGGGAATGCTGGCGGCTTGCCGATAACACGAGTAACAGGCTTGGGATCCAAAAATTAATTTATCAAAGCAGACTGTAAACATCTTATTCCAAATCAATATTCAACTGCTGACTTCAAAACCAATAAAAGCGAAGGTGCGCGGGTTACAGAGATGACTTACTGTTGGCTTTGCCCAAGAATCAAGCTAACAACTGTAAACTAATAATTACACGCTATTGTGCCGGATGAAAAGTTATCAACATCCCTAGTTTTTTCTTGTTTAACAGCGACTTCTGTCATTGAAATTGCAAAATAGCCGAGTATGATAGCGCCCGTCTCGGGGAGACCCCGAGCAGGAAGATGCGCCTCCCTATCCGGCACTCGTCTTTGCGTATCTTCCCAAACGATCTTTTAGTTCTGTATCAAGGTTGTGGAGTATTGACTGTGGTACCTGATGAGAATGTTTCCGGCGTATCCTTGAGCCCCCTGTTAATCATGCTGGTGATGATGGTCGCCTGCGGCCAGATAGCCCAAACCATTTTTGTGCCCGCTCTGCCTATGATGGGTGAGCAATTCAGTGTCAGCGCCGGTCAGTTACAGGCGATTATGGGCACTTATCTGTTGGCCTATGGCCTGCTGCAATTTGTTTATGGCCCGGTATCGGACAGATTCGGCCGTAAGCCGCTGCTGCTTATCGGTCTCAGTCTGTTCGTTGTAGGCGCTATCATTGCCGCCTGCGCCGAGAGCTTTAACACCTTGTTGCTTGCCAGTGCCATTCAAGGCTGCGGCACCGCCAGTGCCGGCGCCCTTTGCCGTTCTATTCCAAGAGATTTCTTCTTCGGTGAAAAACTGGTGCGCTTCAACAGTTACGTGTCCATGGCCGTGGTGTTCTCACCGCTGCTGGCTCCTTTTATTGGCGGGGTGTTGAGTATGCATTATGGCTGGCATGCCGTGTATTGGTTCCTGGCTTTTTTCGGGATCTTTGTGGTAATCACCCTGGCGCTGAAATTCAAGGAATCCCTGCCCAAAGAAAAACGCCAGCCGCAATCTGTGCTCAAGTCTTATGCCTTGGTGCTCAAACACAGAGCCTTTCGCGGTTATCTGCTGTCTTTGGTGGCTACCTTCGCCGGGATTGCCGCCTTTGAGGCTATTGCCGGTATTCTCTATGGTCAGGTGTTGGCCATGAGTCCCATGATGGTCAGCTGCTATTTCGTGGCCCCTATTCCGGGTTATCTTTTGGGCGCCTGGTATGCCGGCAGACAGGCATCACTGCATAAACTGTTTCACCACGGCGTAGCTCTGCTGGGCGCCGGGGCGCTATTTTTACTACTGCCCGGCCTGTCAACTTTGGTGATAGGCTGGTGCCTACTGATTGGCTCTGTGCTCTTCTTTACCGGGGCAGGCATACTGTTTCCGGCACTGACATCGGCAGCGCTTGAACCCTTCCCGCGCCAAGCCGGAGTTGCCGGTGCCCTGCTCGGTGGCCTGCAGAACTTTGCCGCCGGTCTTGCGGCCATGTTAATGTCGCTGGTGCCCATGATGGGACAACTCAGCATAGGGCTTTTGACTTCTTCTATGGTGCTGCTGGTGGTGTTGGCACTCAACTATGCCAGAACCCATCCAGATATTGATGTGCATACGGCTGGAGATCCACTCTAAACTTTGCCACAACAAGTGCGCAAACAAGCCTTGAAACTGTAGCAGATAATGAAGTACTTCCAGCGTTACTGGCTCCCCTAAGACGCAAGCTTAGACAAGTCTCCGCTGACGGGGCTTACGATACCAAAGCTTGTCATAAATTATTGCGACGAAAGCAGGCGAAGCCAACGATTCCACC